>DIVV01000073.1 GCA_002423385.1 bacterium UBP16_UBA6123 | reverse complement strand
CGCACCACCGGAACTTAATGTTTCGGCTCACGATAATGCGTTAATGTATAACAACTTTTTTTGTATCACCGAAAATCATGTAAAACTTGTTAATTTTTAAATTAATCGATTAATTAAATTTGTTTAATTTGACTCATTCTATGAGTCCGCTCCAGAAAGTCAAAAAATGGCAAAAATATGCCTGAAAACTATTGAAAAATCGTTGCCTAAATTCAAAAAATCGACTATTTGGAATGGACTCTTCTATTAAACTCGATTTACAGCGGTTTTTAACGCGAGCCGTTCATTTAAGTTGCGTTAAAACCGTTATGGCTACGCATGTGCGCGCGGCGCGCGCACATGCAAACAAGCAAGCAGGCAAGAAAAAACTTAAAGGCAATCCCAAAATACTTCTCAAAAAACTTCACTAAATAAAAGCCCTGACCAAAAAAGCTATCGATAAACTAACAAAAAAGCGTCAGTCAAATTGCGGATTGAGGGTGGGTCAAAGGGAGGGAGAAAGGGTTGCTAACCTTTTCTCCCTCCCTTTTTAAAAAAAATAAAAATAAAAATATGTTTTTGCATGCATAAAATAATAAAGTTGATACACAGTCTGATAGTTCTCTTAATAATCGTTAATTACTAATTCTGTTAATAATTATTCTGTTAATAATTATTGACTTAAATACTGTAATGATGTAAAATTCATTATAGTCATACATTTTATTAGATTCAAGTCAAGCAAGGATTCATACTCGAATTTATACTTAGAAAAAGGCGGTATATATTGAAAAAGGAATTAAGAATATTAAAAACGGTTTTACGGCGGCCCGGCCGGATTTACCGCGTTGTGATATTTTTACTTTTTTTATCGCCGTTTTTAGCGATGCTTCCGTCGGATATCTTTAGTATTCCGGCTGCTTTCACTGGTTCTGCCGTCCCGGCGGCAGGGAAGATGACGATAGTCAAAGTTATCGACGGCGACACGCTGACTGTCAATTATAACGGCAAGCGTGAGAATATAAGGCTTATCGGAATAGATACGCCTGAAAGTTTTGCGGGTAAAAAAGCGCGGCGCGATTCTAAACGGAGTCATACCGATATGGCGCAAATATTGCAAAGCGGAAAAAAAGCCGCGGAATACACAAAAACGCGGGTCAAGTCGGGCGATCTGGTCTCGGTGGAATTCGACGTTGAAAAACGTGACAGGTATGGGCGTCTTTTAGGTTATGTTTTTTTATCGGACGGCCGGATGCTTAATGAAGAAATAATAAAGAATGGTTATGCGAGCGTATTGAGCATACCTCCAAACCTAAACTATCAGGAGCGGTTTATCGAAGCTTATAGATATGCGCGCCGCAATAATCTTGGACTGTGGAAATGATTATTTGAGCTATTTGAAAGATTTGCATTGAATTGGAATGAATTATGCTGTTATAAAGTTAGTGAAAATAAGTTGATTAATAATTTTAGGCAGGTTGAAAAAGTTAAATTTGAAGAGATTGTAACTAATCGTTCTTAAAATTTTTCGATTGTGAATTTAAAAATATTAAATAAAAAAATGTTAATCAACAAAAACATTATCAGCAATTAAAAGGGAGGCATAAACATGAAGATAAAAAAAATAATTTTCTTTTTATTGTTACCTGTTATCGTATCAGCTTATATTTTGATTGTTCAATCAGATTGCCGGGCGGCCGTGAATCAAAAATCAGAATCGGAATCTTTATACGAAGATTATATAAATGAAGAAGATCCCGATAAAAAGCAGGAGCTTTACGATGAGTATTTAAGGGCATATAAGCGTGAAAAAAACGGCGCGTCTTCTTCGGCAAATGATAAAAATTCATATTCAAACCGTAATGATGGTAAAAAATCATCAGGCTCAGTCGACAGCGTAAAAAAAGCCGCGACGGTCGAAGAACTTAAGGTTCGCGCGGATGAGGCTTATAAAAAATATCGTGACGCGCCCGCCGGTTCCGATGAAAAAGATCGCCGCTATAAAGAATATCAACTTGCTTATAAGCGTTACCGCGCCGGGCTGCACGATAAATCGGCCGGCAAAGAAACCTCGACAACGGCATCCGGCGGCGGGACTAACCGGCAGGCGGGCGTTCCATATTTTGCGGCCACCGGCGGTTATATCGCCGATACTCCGAATACTCCCGTTCCGGCGATTTCCGGCGGAGACGGAGGCGGTAATGTATTCAAAAAATTATTCCGCAAGGCCGAGCAGTCAACGGAAAAGTTGATAGGCGTACAAACCACTGCGGCGCTGGAGCTTTTATATGGCGTCGATAAGGACGAAGCGTTAAACGCGCGCTTGAACCGCGTTGCGGGAAGGATTGCCGCGATATCCGACAGGCGCGATTTGAGTTATAGTTTTAAGATATTAAAGATGAAAGAAGTAAATGCGTTCGCGGTTCCAGGCGGCGCAATATATGTTACAAGCGAGATGATGAACTTTTTATCTTCCGATTCCGAGCTCGCTTTTGTTTTAGGCCACGAAATGGGGCATCAGGTGGGGCGCCACTCGATCAAAGCGTTCGAAAAAGCTATGCTTATTGATTATTTTATCAATAATTCAAAGATAGGCGCGGTTAAAAATAATAAACAGGCCTTAGAAATCGCCAACGTATTTCTTTCGATGAAATATTCGCAGGCCAACGAATTCGAAGCGGACAGATATGGTTTTAAATACGCCACCGTGACCGGTTATAACCCTTACGCTTCCGTCTCTTTTTTCGATAAACTTAAAAATAAGTATGAAAAGGAAAAACAGCCGGCATTTTTAAGATTGTTTCAGACGCATCCGTCCACGCACGACAGGCTTATTGAAACAGAAAAGATGGCGGGCGCATACAGCGCTTCGAATCCGCAGTGGAAGCAATTCGCGCCGCGGGCTAAATAATGGCGAGCGCTAAATTTATAATTAAACCGGAGCGTTAGTTTTGACTGATATAAATTTCGATAAAAAAATATTATCCGACTTTAATGCGGCGTCTGAAAAAGAATGGCTGACGGCTAACGGCCTTGGCGGCTATGCGGCATCGAGCGCTTGCGGCGCTAATACCCGCAAATATCACGGCTTGCTCGTTGCCGCGTTCAACCCGCCGGTCGATCGTTATTTGCTGCTGTCTAAAACAGAAGAAGAGCTGTCAAACGAGCAGGAAGAATATTTTCTATCGTGTAATCTATATTCGAACGCCGTAATACAGCCGCGCGGTCATCTTTATCTTCAACGGTTCGAATTGACGCCCGATCCTCTGTACACTTACAGCATAAACGGCGATATCGTTTTGAGCAAAAAAATATTTACGGTTTACGGCCATAATACGACCGTTATAAAATATAAACTTGAAAGCGCGCCCGGGGCGTATATGTTAAAATTATATCCGTTGGTCACTTTTCGTGACTTTCACTCAAATACGGCTTCGGCCGCGCCGGGCTTTACTTATTCGATAAACCATCTCAACAGGCATTTAAAGATCGCATTCGCCGATAATAAAATCGGGGCGCATAATCTTTATTTAACTTCCGACCGCGCGGTTTTTAAAAGAAACGAGGTGTGGAACCGGGGTTTTATACTCGCGCGCGAAAAAGAGCGCGGTGAAGAGTTTAACGAAGATCTTTTATGTCCCGGCCGTTTCAGTCTCCGTCTGAATCCGGGAGAAAGCGTGTTCTTGATTGCTTCCGTCGAAGAAGGCGCGGATTCGGTCTCCGCCGCCAGGCTCGAAAAAAATAATGAAAAAAGAATATTCGAAATTAATAATAAACTTTCCGGCTTTTACGAAAAAACGCCGGCCGGCGAAGATAAAGTTGTTGTGAACTACCCTTGCGCCCGGGTGAGCGGTGATTTATTTAAAACGCTATTTCATACTGCCGATTCGTTTATAGTTTCACGCCGCTCGACGGGTAAAAAAACCGTTATAGCGGGTTATCACTGGTTTTCTGACTGGGGACGCGACACGATGATCTCGCTTTGCGGCCTTACGCTCGTGACTAAAAAAATCGAGGTGTGCCGCGATATTTTAAACAGTTTCACTGAAAATATAAAAAACGGCATACTGCCGAACCGTTTTAGCGACGATTCTTCGGCGCCGCCCGAATATAATACGGCGGACGCTTCATTGTGGTATTTTTATGCGTTACATAAATATTACATTTACACCGGCGATCTGTATTTTATCCGAGATTCAATTGGCGCCATGAAAGAGATTATCGATAATTACATCGCGGGAACCGATTTTAACATTAAAATGGACGCCGCCGACTCGTTGATAACCCAGGGCGGCCCGGACGTTCAACTTACCTGGATGGACGCGAAGGTTGACGGTTTTGTCGTTACTCCGCGCTCGGGCAAAGCGGTTGAAATTAACGCTTTATGGTATAACGCTTTATGCGTTTATAGATATTTCGCCGGTCTTTTAAGCGCCGCCGAAATTTCCGGCGCCGCTTCCGGCGAGGGCGGGGAAGTGTTTAATGAAGATGCTTTTGATTGCGGCAATTACGATTATCTTATAGAAAATATAAAAAAATGTTTCGAGACCAAATTTAAAAATGTGGCCGACGGCGGGCTTTACGATTTGATCGATTCAACCTGCGGCGGCGCCGACGTAAAAGGTTCGATTTCCGCTCAGATAAGGCCGAACCAGATATTTGCCGTAAGCCTTCCTTTTTCGCCGCTCGGCGCGAAGGCTGCGCGCAGCGTCGTGGATACGGTTGAAAACCATCTTTTAACCGAGCGCGGTCTGCGCTCGCTCGCCGCGCAGGATCCCGAATATAAGTCACGCTATGAAGGCGGCCGTTTCGAGCGCGATTGCGCCTATCACCAGGGCACGGTCTGGGCTTATCTTATAGGCCCGTTTATTTCAGCTAAACTCCGCGTAAATAATTACGATGCCGAAACGCTGGATTTTTGCGCGTCTATAATCCAGAATTTCACGCCGCATTTAAAAGAAGCCGGATTAATGTCGATATCTGAAATTTTCGACGGCGGCGATATGCGCAGGCCTGCCGGTTGCGTAAGCCAGGCATGGAGCGTCGCTGAGTTATTAAGGGTTATTTATGAAGATATTGAAGGAAATTACAGACTGCCTGCTATCGGGTGATTGCGGCTTTAATAAATTCGCGGCGGCAGCAGTTCGTTTATTTTAGTAATGCGCCATTTGCCTTCGCTGTTTTTAGTGATGATAACCGTTTCATCGACGCTATTATCGACGGTGTGTGAAAAAGGTGAAACGGCCGTGAAGCGTTTGCGGAGTTTCAGCGTCACTTTTGCCGTGTGTTCGCTCATTATTATGTACTGATCATTGAATTCATAGCCGATCGATTCGATCTTTTTAAAAAAATCCATATAGTCATATAACAATGTCCGGTAAGTAACTTTAATGGAAGGATTAAGCGAGTCTGGGAAATTTAGCGATTCGTCGAAGCAGGCCATCACGGCGTTTATTTCACGTCCGTTAAGTCCCGCGGCAAGCGAGGTCAAAATGGTTTTCACCTCTTCATCGTCGCCGTAATTATTATCCACCCAGAAAACGTCGCGGTCTTTTTGAAGGCAGCCGCCGTTGAAAAGAATTATTATAATAAGAAGTTTGATTATGCTGAAACTAATAAAGCATTTCTTTTTCATATTTTTCCCTTAACTGTTGGATTAATCCTTTTTCTTTTATATCAAGATGTATTTTAATCTTATTTTTCCCGGTTTTTAATTTAATATTTTGATTTATTTTTTTATAACCATCGCAGGAGCAGATCAGTTTTTGAACGCCCGATTCATTTATATCGATTTCAAACCTGCCGTAATTATCCGTTAAAACTCTTCTTCCCGCTATTTCGACAACCGCCTCATAAATAGGAGCTTTATTTTTTTTTTCGAGCACTATTCCTTCGACCTTCGAATATAAGCTGTATCTTTGAAGAAAAATTTCGAGGCCTTCGGCAGATGAGGAAATTTCGCCGCCTTTAAATGTTTTTTCGAAAGGGCGGTGCGCTTTGCTGTAAACCTTAATTACAGCCTCGTCCGGGTAGGTTTCACATTCGAAATATCCGTTGATATCGGAAAATATTATTTCGTCGTTAACGCGCATTTGCGCTTTAACGGCCTGGCCGGTAATCCGATCGATAAGCCGGCCTTTTACGCTCAATAGTTTTTCTAGCGGCGCGAGTTCTATATTGCGCGTCATTTTTTTTTGAAGCCTGTCGAATGAATCCGAATTAATGGACAGTTCGCTGTCTTTGAATCCTTTTTTGGAGAAAATAATTTTATGAGTTCCAGGCGATAAATTGAACTCATAGTAAGCACCGATAGTTTTGGCTTTCTTTTTTTTGCCGTTTATTTTAATAGCGACGCCGTCGAGCGGCGCGGCGGTTTTCTGGCAATTGATATATCCTGAAATCTTAAAAATATCGCCGGCAAGGGTTATGCCCGAAAAATCGGAGGCGTCTGAGGCCGCCGGTAAAAGTAATAATATAAAAAAAGATGTAAAAACTATTATGAAAAAATTATGTCTCATATTATCTTGATATCGGCATAAAATTGTGATATAATTAGTTTTTCAATGACGGGTAAAATAAATTTATGCGGGTGGAAAAAATGGTAAAAAATAGTTTGACCGGTAGTAAAAAAAATAACGAAAATATTAATAAAAACATTGGAAATATGGGAAGTGTGGGAAGTAATAGTAGAATGAATTCTATGATGCCGTTAAAAATTTTAAATATATTATCGCTGGCGCTTTTTTTTGCTTTTGCCTGCAATCCGGCCGGCACGGCATATTGCGCATCTGATGCGGCGGGCGATACCGAAGAAGCCGCGCTTGAATACAGAGAGGCTTTTTTAGCCAAACAAGATTTTGCTAAAGCATCCGCATTGATCGACGATTTTTTGAAATCGCTGGTTAATAAAGATAAAAGCTACGAACGCTTCGTTACCGTCGAAATCGGCGAAGACTGCGTTAATAATTTTTATATGATCGATCGTAATATTATAAAAAATTACAAGCGATCGATTACCGTTAACAGCTACGGAGAGGCTTCCTGCGTGTACGAAGGCAACGGCGAGATTATAAAGCAGGAGTTTATTTTAATAAAAAACGAAGAGGGTGCGCTTAAAATAAATTCAGTATCAGAAAAGCGGTACGTCACAATGGACGCCGGGCGTCGCGGATGTTATTTAAATACGCGCGCGGTTTATAAGGCGGCGAGCCTTCTGCCGGTTTTATACGAAAATATGCAATTGCCTGAAACGGTCAGTTTTGAATTGCTTAAAAAACAAAAATTATTAAAAGAAGAGGTTAAATGCCCTCAAAATGCGAATATATTTATTTCCATCGATAAAAACAGCGAGTCTCAAAATTACGAAGTTATCGCGCGTTGCGCTTTGCACGGCGATTTTTTCGAACTGTATAAGCTCGACGATAAGATATCGGCCGACTATGAAAAATACAATCAGCAGATCGATAAGGATGAAGAAGCTATTATGAAACGTATCGGCGGCCCGCTGTATGAGGCTTTTTTAAAAATACAGCCGATCGAAGACGCCTTTTATGAACAATACGAGCGGCAGAATCCCGCTGAAATGCTTAAACATTTAAACCGCGCGCTGGTTATCGATAAAAGGCTCGGCAATATGTATATAACTCTTATCAGGGCTTACCGTGCGGCTAATGATGAAAAATCGGCCCGTGAAATATATGATATGGCCATTAAAGTTTATCCGCGCTGGGAAGATCTAAAAAATGTATTCGACGAAAAAAATATATCGCCTGACGACGGCGGCGACGATGAAATCGAAGATTAATTAAATTCAGGTTATTTAATGAATAATTTATTTTGACTGTATGGAATAAGAATAAGAATAAGAATAAGAAAGAATTCGAAAGAATTCGAAAGAATTCGAAAAAGGCACAAAATATAAATCCGCGAAACGCTTTATGAGCGATATTTTCGCGGATTTATATTTATGGTTATGTTTGAATTTATGTTTTATGTTTTATGTTTTGTCTTTGCCGTCTTATTATTTTTTCGGGATAATCATCAGCCCGCTTATTTTTGCGCTTCCGAAACCAGGCTCCCGTTCGCGGCCGTGGTTTCGGTAAAAATCGCTTTACGGGCGAGCTAACTTTCCTGTTCGGGAATAATTGACGGTTTGACTAAAATTATCAACTGCTGGGTTCTTTCGTCATTCTTCTTATTGGAGAAGAAGGTCTTAAGCAGCGGTATATTTCCGAGAACCGGGAATCGCGAGGTATCTGAGGTGCCCTCTTCGGTGATTAAACCGCCTATAAGTATTTCTTCGCCGTCTTTAACGCGCACCACGGTGCTTGCCAACCTGCGGCCGATAAGCGGGAGTTTTCCGGTAGCGTCGTCATAACCTTCGAGGAAACTTACTTCCGGCGCTATTTCAGCGGTTATCCAGCCCTCGTCGTTGATCTGCGGGGTAATAACCAATTTAACGCCTACGTCTTTTTCGCCGGCGCCCTGGTCGCCGCCCGTATAGTAAGCTATCTTACGGCCGACTTCGATATTGGCTTTCTGGCCGTTAAGAGTAGCGATTTTGGGATTGGTGAGCGTTTTGCCGTGGCCGCTGGTTTCAAGCGCGTTGAGAGTCGCTTCGAAGAACATCGGGCCTCTGAAAAAATCGCCGAGTTTGAATACGTCGCCCTGACCGCCAACCGCGAGGCTGTTTAATTCGGGGCGGTATGAGGTCGAACTTGCATTTTTAGCCTGAGCTTCGGTTATTGCCGCTATTTTGCCCGTGCCGACGGCCGTTTTATCTTCGCTATAAGCGCCGGCGCCCCATCCCCAGTTCATGCCGATAGAGCGGGTTCCTTTGGTTGAAACTTCGACGATTTTAGCTTCGATTAATACCTGATGTACCTTTACGTCGAGCTGTTTAACCAGGTCTGAAATCTGGTCGAGCTGTTCCTTGGTGCCCTGCACTACGATGGAGTTTATACGCTTGTCAACGGCTACTTTAAGGGGCGTGCCGGATGTGGATTTATAAACTTCGGTTATGGTTTTTTGAACGTCTTCGGGTTTAGCGAAGTTGAGTTTATAATTACGGGTAGTGTTTCTGTCGAAGCCTTCCGCTAAGTTTTTAGCCAGACCGATGATGAAAGTGTTGCCTTCTTTTCTGACGGCGAGATTGTTGGTTTTAGCTATTAACTGCAAAGCGGTTTCGTAATAAACGTCTTTGAGAGAGAAAACGACTTTACCTGAAACCGACCTGTCACACAAGATATTGACGTTGGCCTGCTTGGCTATCGTTTTAACTACCTGGCGAATATCTTCGCCGGCTCCCTGAGTGCTCATTGAAATATACTCATTGGAGCTTCCGCTTTGCGCCCACGCGGGGGCGAGTCCGGCAATCTGTCCGGCCGTGATCGAGAAAATAAAGATTGCAAGCGCGAGGCCATTTGCGATGAAAGGGCCGAAACGATTGCGGTTAATTGAACTGTGGTCCATAAGATACCTCCCTTGATTCTTCGTATGTTGATTAAATATTGTTTTTACTGATTTCGTTATTTAAAAAATCGTTTTACATTTAGTGCTATGAATGTATATCGTTTATTAATTCAAAAAATTAATAGGGGCGGCAAATAAATTTTAAAATTATAGTCCCTGAAGCGGTATATCGCGTTCTTTCTGAACTCGCGAGTCCCATATTTTAACTTTATTATCGGTTATTTCAAGAACTTTAAAAAGTCCGGAATCTTCCTGCTCGCCCGCGGACATATCGTATGATTTATTATTAAGCTGAAGTACGGCGACTTTTTTTGCGTCGGAACCCACGATAAAGGTTACTTTGATAGGAAGCGGCGGCACCTGTAATTCCGTTTTTTTAGTTATATTAACGGCTTGCTGCTGCGGCGGAGTAACGGGCGGCGGCGGCGATATCAAAGGTTTGAATGGATCTTTCGGATCTTTACTTTTGTCTTTCGGCGTGTATTCTTTAAAAGGCTCTTCCCGTTCGGGCTCTGCGGCCGGAGGCGCGGCGGGTTCGGCGGCCGTTTCACCGGCGGGTTCCGCGGGTGTTTCAGCGGGCGGAGTTCCGCCATCAGCGGGCGCTGCGGCCGCGCCTTCTTCGCCGCCGCCCGCCTCTGGTAAAGGCATATCTTCATCCTGCGCCGAAGCCGAGCTTATCCAGCTTAAAAGGCAGAATATTATAAATAAAAAGAAAACCGTTTTAAAAAATGATATTTTCTTTTTTAATATTAATTCTCTCATATCTTATAACCCCCCGGTGTCGTTCAATACGAACGATTTAACATTTAAAGTCATATTAATTTCAACCTTGTTCGAGCCTTCGCGGCCAATAAACGGCTGCAATTGAAGCGTGCCGGCGTTTACGTTGAATAGTTTCATATATTCGATCTTTCTTAAATATTTTCCGAGGTCGTGATAAGTGCCGACGATCTGAAGTTCGATCGGAATTTCAGAATAGCCTTCGTAAGGCACGAGGTTTTCGATTTTAATTTCATTGAATTTAACCGTCGTGTCTAAAGCGGCCTGTTCGGTTTCTTTAAGAAGGTTAGGAATATCTACGCTCGTCTGCACTTTCTTTTTTAATTTTTCGTATTCTTCTTTAACTTCGGCTAATTCTTTATTTTTGCGTTCCAGATCTTTTTCTACCTGTTCGGCGTTGGCGATGGCCTTGTCGAGGCTTTCTATGGTGGCCGTTTTATCTTCGTATTTTATCTCGAATTCCTTAAAATTGACGAAATACCAGACGCCGATCATAGAAGCGGCTATTATCACAAATAATATGAATATCATTACTTTGGTATTATTCATTATTCGACACCTCCGCCTGATTCGCCGCCGCCGGAACCGCCATCGCCGCTATTTTTCTTGGTGCGGTCAATTTTGGCCGATAGCGAGAACTGGTAAATATCCTGTCCGTGCATTTGCGATTTCTGCGAGCTCGACAGATAAATGTTTTCCATATAGTAGCATTCGTCGAGATTTACGATAAATTTTGCTATGGAGGTCATAATTTTTTTGCCTTCGTTCTTTTTAGGATCTAAATTCGGGTCGCTGCGCGCGGTGCCCTGCATTAGTATTTTAGATTCGCCTTCGCACTGGAAACTTTTCAGCCAGACCGTTTCTTTCGGGACCAGATATGTGAGATCTTCGAATACGACGCTCCAGGCGACCATATCGGAGCCTATCAGCCTTTTAATGAGATTGACCTGCTGTCTGTAAAGGTTGATCTGCTGGTCTATGGCTGATAATCTTTCCTGTTTATCCTGAAGGACCCGTTTTTTCTTTTGTTCTTTTTCTTTTATCTGTGCGTCGAGATCGTCGAGCTGGGCCTGGAAGTTTTCTTCCTGGATTACCCATAAATAGTAGCCTAATCCGATTAATATAAGCACGCCGAGAATCGTGCCGATCGGTATTTTAGGCAGTTGCAACCGCTTTTTCTGCGGAAGCAGGTTAATTCTAATCATACTACATCACCTCACGAAGCGCAAGGCCGATCGCGGCTGTCAGCTCAAGCAGATGTTCGTCTAATTGATCGACATTGGCGACATTGGCGACTATGCCTTCTAACGGATTGACTTTTTCGACTTCGACGCCTAATTCGTTGGCGAGAAACACGTCGAGGTTTTTTAATTTAGCGGTGCCGCCTGAAAGTAAAATTCTGTTTATGGTATGTTCGCGGTGCTGCGCTTTGTAATAATCGAAGGAGCGCCTTATTTCCGATGCGAGTTCTTCTATGATGCTTCTTACCACTTCGGAAACGTCGTTGTCTTCGCTGTCTTCGCTGGTAGATACGACTACTTCTTCGGTTTTAATATTTTCGGCCTGCGCGAAATCGAGTTTGAGCACGTTCATAATGGCGTTAGTGATATTATTGCCGGCGATTAATATGTTACGCGTGAATTTCAGCACGCCTTCTTTTATGATGTTGATATTTGTGGAACTGGCGCCTATATCGATTATAGCCGTTACTTCGTCGGGGCGGACGGCTTTTTCGAGCGCGTTGATTATCGCCAGATTGTCAACATCGACGATCTGCGGAGTTATCGAAGCGTTTTTTAAAGTGTTTAAAAAATTTTTGAGTATGTCTTTCTGCGCGCAGACAAGCAGTATAAAGTGCTGCGCGATGCCGTCTTCTTCGACCTGAGAAAGTTTATAAAAACTGAGGTTCATTTCGTCGAGCGCGTATGGAACGTATTGCTCGGCTTCGTATTTTACCGCTTCTTCAAGCTCGTTATCAGCCATCATAGGCACTTTGATAAAACGCGATATGATGTTTTGATTTGAAAGACATGTGACTACGTTCGAAGGCTTTACCTTCGAAGATTTGAATAACTCTTTAATTACTTCCGACACAGCGTTCGGATCGACGATCTGGCCATCCGACGCGACGGCGCCTTCATGAGGAAAGTGAGCGATGCCGAAACTCAATATCTGCGGTTCCGCGCTTCCTTTTTTCATATGCACCATCTTCACCGAATAAGTACCTACGTCAAGCCCTATTGCTGATTTTGACGACCCAAAACTAAACATAGCTTTTCACCTGCACTTCTTTATTTCAATATATTTTTTTTATATTAACTTCTTTAGTAAAATAATAATTAATTATGTGTCTGAAATTTTTACCGCCCGCGGCCATTTTTTTAGCGCCGTGCTGGCACATTCCCACGCCATGGCCGTATCCTGAGCCAGCAAAGGTAATATACGAATTTTGTGAATTATTATTGTTGTAATTGTTTCTTGCTTTAATTATATCATCAATTTTGCTAAATTTAAAGTTTTTAGTTACAATTTTTGGTTTATCTATGATAATATTAAAAAACGACGAGCGTATATTATTGTTTCCGAATATTTTGCGGAATATTTCAGCCGAGTAGTAGAGCGTTCCAAAGCTGCCTCTCATTTCAACCGTGTTATATCTTCCAGATCTGGTTTTATCGTATAATTCGGCCGAGTTTATATCGTTAATGCTAAAACCGGCCGCTCTCATTTTAGAAATAAATTCGCTCACTTTGATTTTATAAGACCACGACATTTTACTGTCTTTAAGGCAGTGAGGGCATTTTATCACTTTCGCGTACTGCACGGGCTGCGCTCCCGGCCATGCTTCTTCGGCCGATTCGGTATAGCCGCCGCAGGATGCGCAATAGTAAGCATTTATAGGTTTGCCGGCGTGAAAAATAACAAGGCCTTTAGTATCGGTTACGGCTTTATTGGTTTTCACGTTTTCTTCCCGGACGCCTTTATACACCTGGCAGCAGGTGGTATTGCATAAATCATATCCTGATTTTTTATGTTTTCCGCGGGTGGCGATGGCGTAAGTGCGCGCTACTACCGCCTGGGCTTTTAACGCTTCTATATCGGCGCTGGTTTCCATTTCGGAGGGGACTACCGCTTTTAAATATTCTTCTATGGCTACCGTGTTTACAACGGTTATGCCTTTATCGTTCGATTTAATTAAAAATTTTCCGCGAAAAGCGTTTCCGTTGATTTTAATGAAGGCGTTTTTTTTAGGATAAATCCTGAAATTTTTAATTCCGGCTTTTTTAGAATTAATAAAAAGTATTCCTTTTTCGAATTTAACCAGGGAAGTGAAGTTTTTAGCCATTTTATTTTTATTAAAAACAGCGGCGTAGTCTTTTGACGCCGCGTAATCCACGCCGCTTATTTCGACTTTAGCCGCGTCTCTGAGTATAGCTATGTCGAATTCGGTGCGAGCGTTCGAAGCCGCAAGGGCTTTCGGGCAGCCGGCAGTTAAATCTGAGGAAGTTGCAGTAAATGATGATAAAAATATAAATATAAATAAAATCGCGTGAATATATCTTTTCATATTTTCACTTATCGGCTTTAATTACTATTTATTAACCCTAAAAATATTTTTGAAAAAAATATATTGACGGTATTTGAAGACGGGCAGGACAGCGGTCAGGGATTTTTTTTAGAATAGATTCTGCTGATCGGAGCCCGGACGGTTGTCGTATTTTTTGTTGTAAGGCACTTTAAGATGGTTGTAAGCCAGTTGCGTCGCCATTCTGCCGCGCGGGGTGCGCTGTAAAAAACCGAGTTTTATTAAATACGGTTCGTAAACGTCGTAGATAGTATCGGAGTCTTCGCCGACCGAAATCGATATGGTGTCGCCGGAGACCGGGCCGCCGTCGTATTTTTCGATAATGGTGCCCAATATTTTAATGTCGATGGCGTCGAGGCCGAGCTGGTCGATTTCAAGCAGATTAAGCGAATAATCGGCCACTTTTTTATCTATAACGCCGTCGTATTTGATTTCGGCGAAATCACGGACGCGCTTTAAGAGTCGGGTCGCGATGCGAGGCGTGCCGCGCGAGCGCCTGGCAATTTCGTAAGAGCCGTCGTCGGTGATTTTAACTTTTAAGGTCAGCGCCGCGTTTTTAATTATTTCAACCAGATCTTCGGTTTCGTAATAATCGATAAATAAAATAACGCCGAAACGGTCGCGCAGAGGGGCTGTAAGCATTCCCTGACGCGTCGTGGCGCCGATAAGGGTGAAGCGCGGGAGATCGAGTCTTATGGTTTTAGCGGCGGGCCCTTTGCCCAATATTATGTCGAGCTTATAATCTTCGAGGGCCGGATAGAGAATTTCTTCTACCGTGCGGTTTATGCGGTGTATTTCATCGGCGAATAAAACGGCGTGGGCGCCTATATTGGTTAAAATAGCGGCGAGATCTCCCTGTCTTTCGAGTATGGGGCCTGAAGTGGTGGTTATATCTACGCCCAGCTCGCATGCTATTATGTTGGCGAGAGTGGTTTTGCCGACGCCGGGAGGGCCGCACAGCAAAACGTGGTCCAGCGCGTCGCCGCGTCTCTGGGCCGCCTGCATATAAACTTGAAGTTTTTGTTTTATCTTGGCCTGGCCTATAAATTTATCGAGGGTTTTAGGTCTGATGTCGCTGTGCGCGTCCGTCTCGGTAAAATTAGGGTTTAAAATATCTTCTTCGCGGCCCATATAAATATCTCCCAAAATTTATCGTCTTTTAAGCGCTTTTTTAATTATTTCTTCGGTGGTGACTTTCGATATGTCTATTTCTTTGGCTATAGATGAAATCATGCGTTCGATTTCGGAATACGAGAATCCGAGCGAACCGAGGGCGAGTTTCGCTTCGCCGAGCGAGTCGAGTCCGCTAAAGCCGCCGTCGTAGCCGGCCTGCGCCGCCGAAAAACCGGTTCCGTCTTTAGAGCCCGAACCTAATTTAGCCATTTTATCTTTTAATTCGAGTATTATGCGGCGCGCGGTTTTACTTCCGATACCCGAAACCTGCGTAAGGCATTTTTCGTCTTCTTTTAAAATCGCGTCGATGAGTTTTGAAATCGGAATTGAATTCATTATGTTATAAGCGGTTTTAGGCCCCAGCGAAGGCACCGAGATAAGGGTATTGAATATCTTTTTATCTTCGATGGAGGGGAATCCGAATAAAAGAAAGCAGTCTTCGCGCACTAAAAACTGTGTATATATGGTAACTTCTCCGCCGGGTTCCGGCAGTCTGCCATAAGCGGAGGTGGGAAAAACTATCTCGTAGGCGATTTGAGCAGCCTCCACGACGATGAATTCCTTTTGTTTTTCGAGTAATATTCCTTTAATTGAATATAGCATGTTTTTTCGCCGCATTTAAAAACGGCGCCGATTGAAGATGGCAGATAGCGCAGGCGATGGCGTCGGCCGCGTCGTCCGGTTTAGGGATTTCGGCGAGACCGGTTAAAAGTTTTACCATCTGCGAAAGCTGGCCTTTCGGCGCCGCGCCGCTTCCGGTGAGAGCGCTTTTGATTTGCTGCGGGGTGTATTCCGCTATTTCGACTCCCCGCTCGAAAGCGGTAACCAGCAGAACGCCGCGCGCTTCACCCACCGATATGGCGGTTTTAAAATTATTGTTTATAAAGAGACGCTCTATCGACAGAGCGTCGGGCTTATAGGTTTCTATAAGCCCGCACAAACCCTGCCTGATTTTAAACAGCCTTTCAGCGGCCGTCATATCTTTATTTTTTTCCTGAGTGTTAAATATGCCGTAGCATTGAACTATAAGCTTCGATCCGGCGCCGTCTACTACCGCGTAACCGCAGCGGTGAGTGCCGGGATCGATGCCTATGACGCGCATGATTAAGCCAGCTCCGCCGCTGTAGCTTCGTCGATGTCGTAATTTGAATATACGTCCTGTACGTCGTCGTATTCTTCAAGAGCGTCTTCGAGTTTCATCATTTTTTCAGCGTCGTTTTTATTTAAATTGACGTAAGTGTCGGGCATTTTAGTTATTTCGCCGCTTACGGTTTCGATTTTAGCGCCGTCGAGGGCGGCCTTGATGGCTTCGAAAGTCGAAGGTTCGCCGGTTATTTCAAAAACGTCGCCGACGTCTTTGATGTCTTCGGCGCCCGCGTCTAAAACTATCGACATAAGGCTGTCTTCATTGGTTATTTCTTTGCTTACGGTAAAGCAGGCGCGTTTTTTGAACATATAACTGACGGCGCCGGATTCGGCCATTTTTCCGCCGTTTCTGTCTAATACATGACGGACTTCGGCGACCGCTTTATTTTTATTGTCGGTTAACACGTCGATTATTAACGCGCATCCGCCGGGGCCGTAACCTTCGTAAGTTAATTCTTCGTAATTGACGCCGGGAAGTTCGCCGGTTCCGCGCTGGATGGCTTTTTTAATGGTGTCCTGAGGCATGTTGATGTCTTTGGCCTTCTGGATGGCCACGCGCAATGAAGCGTTAAGGGCGGGGTCTCCACCGCCGTTTTTGGCGCTTATCGTTAATTCTTTAATAGCTTTAGTGAATAACTTACCTCTGACTATGTCCTGTTTAGCCTTACCATGTTTTATCTTCGCCCACCTATTGTGTCCTGACATGAAAATTATCCCCCTTCTTTGGTTCTTTTATATTTTAGTTCAGGTATTTTTAATAAATTGAGTTTATTTTATCACAATTTTTGTGATAAATCAAGAAAAATAGTGTAATAGAGAATAATTATTTATTTTTGATAAGCGCGACCTTTAATTTTTCGAAGTTTTTTCCCTCAGAGCTTAATATAAGGCTTTTTATAATATCGAGTTCGATCTGAACGCTTAAGTCGTGTTTAAATTCGTCTGCGTGGTATTTTCCGATAAGGTGAGCGATAACTTTGTAGGCGCCGTTTAATATTTCTTTTTCGAATTTATTTAAATTTTTAAGCAGAAAAATAATGCTTTTGCAATTTCCTATCTTTAAAAATGCGGCTACGACCAATTTGCGCAGTTCGTCGTCGCGGTAATCGCGAAATAATTTATTTAGCAGTTCTACTTTGGCGGACAGGCCCAGATTGCACAGCAGATAAACTCCGAGTTTTTTTTCTCCGAGCGGGGAGTTTTCGGAAATCATCGTTTCGAGAGTTTCATATAAATTGAGTTTTGCGTATTTTTCGAATATATTTTTAATTTCGTCGATGATCTGCGGAGTTTCGAAAGGGCACTGCGCGAGTAAGCGTTCTTTTAATTTAGGTTCTTTTAAATTGTAAAGACAGTTGATGACGGCGCCTTTTAACCTTAACGACGAACCGCCGAGATGGTTCTGCGCTAAAAAATTCGCGAATTTAGCCAGGCCCAGAGCTCCGATCTTATCGATAGCGTAGGTTTTTACGAATTCGGATTTGTCGTTTTGAAGAATATACATGATGCATTCTTCGGCTTTTGCCTTGAATTTTTCGATAATTAGTTCCAGGGCCGTCAGGCGTATTTTTTCATAATTACTTTTTAAAAGCGGCATTAAATCGTTTTCCAGGCTTAAATTTTCGATGCGTCCGAGCGCGATGAGACTGAGCTGGAGGACTTCCGCGTCGTTCGATTTAAGGTTTTCCTTTATTTTATCGTAGGCCAGATCACCCGTTACTTTATATACGCGCAGGGGCTGACGCTTGCCTTTGAGTTCTATTTCGCCCATGTCGCTGAGTTCAAAAACGTATTGCGCGCTTTTGAATATATTTTCGGATATCGCTATTTCGCCCGCCTGCGCTACGGTCTGAAGCCGTGAAGACACGTTGACCGTGTCGCCTATTACCGTGTATTCCATGCGCTTTTCAGAGCCGAGATTTCCCGCTACGACCTGGCCGGAATTTATACCTACGCCGATTCCCAGAGTGATGCCATACTTGCGTGTATATTTTAAATTGAATTCGCCGAGGCGTTTGTTCATTTCTAATGCCGTTATAATCGCCATGATGTCGGCGTTTTCACAAAGCCGCGGGGCGTTGTAAAGCACCATTATGGCATCGCCGATGAATTTATTTATTACTCCGTTGTTTTTAATCACTATATCTATCATCTGATCGAAATATTGATTTAATATGTCGAAAAGATCCTTCGGCTCCAGAGTTTCTGAAAGAGTCGTAAAGCCGCGGATATCCGAAAAAAGGATCGTGACGTTGCGATACTCCGCTAAAAATTGAGTGGCTAAGTCTTCGGTTAAAATTTCATCGGCTATATAATCGCTTATATAACGCGAAAATGTAGATTTCATAAGCGCTCTTTCGTTAAGCACCTTTGAAAAACTCATAAAGCTTTTCTGAAGGTAATCGATTTCTTCGCTATCATGCGGGGCCATGTTAAAGTCGGTTTCGCCTTTTTGTATTTTTTTAGCGATGCCTGCCAGAGATATTATCGGAGCCGCAGAACTTTTCGCGGCAAAATATATTCCGGCCGCGCTTATGATAAGCGAGAGCGCCGCAAGAAGTAATGTAAAAGAAAGGCCCGCCGACGAAGCGGAAGCGTCGCCGGAAGAAGAAGACTTAGCGGTAAGATGGATATAGCCGGCCGCCGCTGTGAATAAAACCAGATTAGGCGCGAGTATTGCAAGCGCCATACCGGTAAATGATTTAAAAATAAGATTTTTACTGCTAAACATTTTATATATTACAGCTCTTTCAATTCGAAGCGGGCGTCTTTAATGACGCGCGGTTTGCGTTCGTATGTAAATTCGAACTTAGCGCAGTTCACCCTGCCTTTTTCTATTTTTGAAGGCAAAAGGTAGCACGGCCCCTGCTGGGAGTAATTCAGATTTTTATGTTTTTGCGGATCTTTTTCAAGATAAATGAGAAAATTTATCAGCGGCGCTTTCTGGACCATATCGCGGGCGCTTGCGAGGTCGTTGTGTGAAACCGCTATTATCATATTGTATTCGGAAGGTTTTACGTACTGCGGAGTGAAAATCTGCTCGGCTATTTTTGAGGGGTCTTTGAAGGTATATTTTTTACTGTATTTTGCGGGAACTTTCGTGGCCGCTTCCGCGTCGGTGAAACCGGTCATGCAAAATATTATGCCGCGTTCGTTTTTAAAGTAAAGCTGATGTAAAAACTCCGGCGTTTCGCCCTGCTTTGAATTATCGGTTACATGAGTACACAGCACGGGCAGTTTGAATTTTGGCGGCTGAATTTCGAGCAGGTTAAAGCAGAAGACCAGGTCGCGCAGACCGAAGCCGGCGGCGCTGTAGTCGAGTTCGTTGAGCATTTTAAAGCTGTCTTCGGTGTTGAAGTTAATCTCGGAGGAATCGAAAAGATAATTGCCCGCGTCGATAGTTATAAAAATGGCTTTCTGAGAAGCCGCCGCTTCCCGCTCTGAATTGATAAGGTTTTTGAGCGCGGTTATTTTTTCTTCGTTATTGCGGCCGATTTCTTTCGGTTTGATTATTTCGGCTAAGTTCGAAGTGTATAAGATGACGGTTTTATATTCGCCGGCGCCCTTGAAAATATTAACGAAGTCAAGAGTTTTGCGTCCCGCCTCAGACGTGAAAAAATACCACATTCCGAAACACACAAGCAGCGCGCCTGCGATTACGGCGGTATTAAGAATAACGTGCATATTTTGCGCAGCCAGATTTTTTATGGAATCGACGCTGAATTTGAACGGGGCTTTTTTAGAGGATATGAGGCCCGCTTCGGAAATAGTGTCGTCATAAGCGACATCGAGCTGGTCGAGCACGGTTTTAGAAAATATGTATTCGGCCGATCTTGATATGTTTTTCGTTCCGATACCCAGTTCGTTGAGCAGTTTTTTCGCGTTGAGGTCGTTAAGGTCGTTGCCCAGAAAATCGAGCGCTGAAAGAGCGCGTTCCTTGATTTCTTCGTCGCCGCTTTTAACTAACTCACCGAGAAGAGGTATCGTTTCGTTTTTTATCTGTATGATGGCGTATATCGAAGATGTGACCATAAGCCGGTCGCCGCTTTTTATCATATCGGTAATATGGGCGGCATGGTCTATATTCGGGTAATTTTTAAGGGCAATAATGGCGTTGGCGCGCACCCGGTTGTTTTTATCTTTGAGCAGAGGCTTTAACATAGAATGAAGGTCGATGCCCTCGATTTCGCCGAGCGCTTCGACGGCGTTGGCCCTGATGCGCGGGTTCGGATGGTTGAGGTATTTTTTTAAATTAGATATGTTTTTGCCCGCGTTTATTTTAGAGCATGCCGACACGGCGTAGGCTAGAACATATTCGTCTTTTTCTTCTTTTAACAGATGGTCTAAGGCGGCTATTGATTCGGCTGAATTAGGGGCCGACAGAAGCTCCCTTATTTTTGAAATTTTAGTTTCTCCCTGGTTTTTATCGTTTAAAAGCGAATCTGAAATTGATTTTTCCGGCGAAGACGAGTCGCGCGCTATTAAATTATCGGCGAGTGTTTCAAGCGACAGAGAATCGCCGCCACTTATATTTATGGCTTTGATGGCCGCTTCCGCTTTTTTAACTATGAGCTGGTTTTTATGTTTTTTAAGTTTTTCTAAAAGCGGCAGGATTTTCTTTGACTTAAAGCCGCATAGAACGAAAACCGCTGAATCGACCATCGCGTCGGAGGGAAAATCAAGCATTTCATCCAGAAGTTTTATCGCGCTTTCGACGTCGTATTTTTTGAGGTAATCGATAACGTTCGCCGCGACGCGATTGTCTTTGCCGCCGTTTAAAAGCCCTATTATATGAGGGAAGGCGCGCTCGTCGTCGAGCATCGAAATGGCCTCTATCGCGTTTGCGATAATGCGGAAGTTAGCGTGTTTTAAGTATTTAAGAAGTACGGGCGTGCAGTTTTTATCGCCCGAATATCCGAAAGCCTTTATCAGCGTGGCGATTACCGTTTCGTCGGTTTCTATATGCAGTCTGCGCATTAAAAATTCGATGAATCCGTCTATTTTATATTTGATAGCGCCTTTGACCGCCAGTATTCTTTCGTCCGGTTTTTCCGAATCGCCGAGCGCGTTAATTTTATCTTTGATGGCCTGCTTGCGCGACTGCTGCTCTTCGAGCTGAGAGTCGATTTCTTCCTCGCGCTTTTTTTCCTCGGCGATAGAATCGAAGTACGCGCATGCCTTGCGGGCATAATAGCGGACGTTGAGGCTTTCGTCGGTTGCGGCCATTTTTTTGATCGTCGCCACGTAATCGTTAAGTTTATTTTTGACTATGTAATATATTACTTTTATTCTGTCGTTTTCAAACGGCGAGGTAAGTAAATATTCGAGATTTTTTTCACTCATAGTATAACCCGCGCTTTATCATTCGTTTATTAGTATCGTTTCGGTCGGTAACTATACATTCTAATTGTAATAAGTTCTTCTGTCAAGAAATTTCATTAAAAATATTTTAAAATTAAAGTTCGTTAAGCCGCCACTTGCAGAATTCGCCGATGGATTTAGTGGATGATTCGTATATGAACTCGAAGCGGCCTATATATGCGGCATTTTTTTTGATTTTTGAAGGAAGTACGAATGTGTCTTCTATTTTGCGGTAAGTGGTAAGTAAACTTGTTTGCGGGCCGTGGCCCATGTCGATAATTATGTCGGCGCCCGCTTTTTTAGACGCGATATCTTCACTTAAGCTTCCCGTATTGGATGAAAGAAGTATTTTCAATAAATTTTTTCCGCCGCCGGCGTTTTTGAAAATATCCGTTATTATCGGCAGCGGCTCTTCTACGCTGTAACTCGAGCTTAAATTAGAGGGCAGTTTTGATATTAAGGCGCGCTCGGAGGCCGCCATGATTTTTATGGCGAGAGCTTTCGAATTTATATCGTAAACGGGCTTAAATATTGCCGGCACCTCTTTAGAAGAGTTGTTGACGAGATTAGATGAAATAACGGGAAGTTTGAATTTTTCGCTTTGCGACGAAAGAAGGTTGAAACAAAAAAGCGCGTCGCGCGCCGCGAACGAAGCGGCGTCGTAACCGAGTTCGTTGAGGGTGTGATAAATATCTTCGGTATTGTCTGAGGCGCTTGTTTTAGAGCTTGAATAATTTCCGAGATCGAATAATAAAAAGACGCTCGATTCTTTTTTCGCGTTTTCGCGTTCGGCCGATATAATTTCTTTTAATTTATTCTTTTTTGCGGCGGCTTCAGGCGAGGCAGGGCTGAGTATTTCCGCTAAATTAGAGGTGTAAAGCAATATTATCCTGGCGTCGCCTTCATTTGCCCGGAACACGTTAGCTATAACTCCAACAGGATTTAAAGCGCTTTTCGGCGCGGTCGAATTGAATTCTTTGTATATGAAGTAAGCGGAAGCGCAGAGCGCGGCCAGCATAAAAACGTGAATAAACGCCCGGAAAAATAAAGCCAGCCTGTTAATTAAATAAACGCCCGCGGTCGGCGCGGAAACGGACATCGCGGCTTTGCCTGTTTTATTTTTTCCGCCGCTCATAGAGGATTTATTGAATATATAGGCAGCGGTTTTCCGGCTTTTCTGACGGCCAGTTTTTAACTCTCCGAGCATATTTTTCGCGGTGATATTTTTGCCGTCGCCCGCTAAAAACTCGAGAGCGGAAATCGCGCGCACTTTTATTTCTTCATTGCGGCCCCGGGCGAGCGGCCCTAAAAGTTCTACGGCGTCTCCTTTAATTTGCATTATAGCGTAAATTGCCGATACGCACATAAGCCCGTTCTGCTCGTCGTCGATCATGGCTTTTAAAAGCAGACTATGGTCTATATCGGGATAGTTTTTCAGCGCTATTATGGCGTTTGCGCGCACGCGGTTGTTATCGTCGGTTAAAAAAGGCTTTAAGATATTATGAAGGTCTATCCCTTCGGTTTCGCCAATAACTTCGATAGCGTTGGCTCTTATTCGATCGTCGGGATGCGATAGAAATTTTTTGAGCAGAGTCAGGTTTTTCGCGCCGCGGACCGTGCGGCAGGCGGAAATCGCGTAGCCTAAAACGCGCGTATCTGACTCGTTTTTTAGAAGTTCGGTTATTTTAGCCTCGGCGGCGGGGCTCGAAGAAGTTATCAGCTCGCGAAGATCGTCGATTTTGTGGTCGCTTTCCTTCGTCAGCCGTTCTTTTTGCAGCGCTTCGCCGGGCTGGCGCCCGCTGTCGAAAGAAGATATAATATTTTCGATAAATGTCGAAAAATTATATTCTTCGACTCCGCCCGCTTTTATTTTTATCAGGGCTTCTCCGGCTGCTGCGGCTATATTTTCGTTGCGATGGGTTTTAAGTTTTTCGATATATTCGCATGATTTTTTGCAGTTGAACGCGATTATTGAATGAAGAGCCGCTTCCACCATGTTTTCTGAAGGATAATTCAGCATTTCGACTAAAAATAAATGAATTTTTTCCGGCTCGTAATTTGTAAGATAACCGGTTATAGCTGCCGTTATGGTTTCATTTTCGCCGCGGTTTGAATATAAGACGCTTATTACATAGGGAAAAGCGCGAACGTCTTCGAGGAGCGCCGAGGCTTCGACCGCGCTTAACACTATTTCAAGATTTGGGTGTTTTAAATATTTAAGCAGTATGGGAGTGTAGCTTTTATCGCCGGAATGTCCTACGGCTTTTATAAAAGAGCTCAAAACAGTCTCGTCTGTTTCGATTTCGATTTTCTTTAAAATGGCGTCTAAAAAGATATTGACCCGGGTTTTAATCGCTGCCTTAGCCGCAAGTATCCGGTCTTCAGGCGATTCGGAATTTAAAAGCTGTAAAATGCGTTCATAAACCGCGGCTTGAGCGTTTTTTTTCTTTTCGAGCTCGGTTTCGAGTTCTTTTTCGCGGTCCTGTTCGCTTAATATTTCGCTGAAAAGCTCGCACGCCTTTTGAGCGTAAAAGCGCACGTTAAGGCTTTCATCACCGTCGGCAGCGGCTTTTATGAGTTCGTATAAATCGGCGCGTTTATTCTTTGCCGCGTAATAAATAATTTTTATGCGGTCGGTTTCAAATGGCGAAGCCAGCATTTTTTTAATGTTCTGTAAATCCATATGCGCGCCTTTTTATTTTAATGTCATCCCGTAGCTGTATTTTAATAATATTATAGTGTAATTGTCAAGATAAATTATAAATTATAATTTATTCAAAATTTAGCGTTGTGTTTTGGATGAATTAATGATAGTATTTGATTATGCTGAGTATAATGTTTTATGGACTGCTTTACGGCTTCGTTATATCCGTGCCTATAGGCCCCGCTAATATAGAGCTTATAAGACGCGGCATGCATTCCGGCTTTAAAGATGCCTTCGAAGTTGGGCTCGGCGCGGCGCTTTCAGACGCCATGCTCTGCCTTCTGGTATATTTTGGCGTCGTTAAAATAATATTGGCGTCGAAACTTCTCAATTCGCTTATGGGTATCGGATGTTCCCTGCTTATGTTTTATTTCGGCGTTTCAGGCCTGAAAACGATATTTATCGACAGGCATAAACCCGACGTTTTGAAATATATACAGGGACACGGCTCGAAGCGCTCGCCGCTGGCGATGGGATTTAGCATTAATTCTACCAATCCAATGGTCATAGGCTTCTGGGTGGTTTTTCTGGGGGCGGTAACTTCCTACAGCAGCATGAAAGCGAGTTTCGACGAATACCCGAATCTGTCTATTTTTCTTTTTTCTTTTTTTGTTTTCTGCGGTTCACTCGGCTGGTTTTATTTATTGGCTAAAATCGTGCATAAAGGCAAAAAATATATTACTTCCTCTATTTTCGAATTAATATCTTTCGTTTGCTCTTCGCTGTTTATTATATTCGGCTTAATATTGATATACGGCGTTTATAAAACTATCTTCATATCATAATGTTTATAAATGTTTTTAATTCAACGGATAGAATGGATAAAATAAAATGAATAAAATTGATATAGTTGAAAATGATCAGACCGGAATCGTAAAAATTAAAATAAAAGGAATGTCCTGCGTTAATTGCTCTAATTCGATAGAAACTTATTTAAAATCTTCGAAAGGCGTCGAGAGTGTCGAGATAAATTTTTCAGGAGGCACGGCACGCGTAAAGATCGACAAAAATTTAATATCGGACGTGAAAATAGTAGAATTAATAAATAGTTTAGGATTTCAGGCGGAATTAATTGACAGCGGCTCTGGAGCTCGGCAGGCATTTCCCGGTCAAAGTCCCGCTTCGGGCGACACCTTTGATAAGGCGCGTCTTGTTACCGCAGTTGTATTGGCGATTCCGGTCTTCGTTTTAAATATGTTTTTCTGCCATCTTAAATACGCTCCGGTGGTTATGAGCGTTCTTACGCTTCCGATTCTTTTTTATTCGGGCGCCACTTTTCATAAAAAGGCCTTTATTACTTTAAAAAAGCGCCTGCCTCTAACTATGGACGCGCTTATATCGGCGAGTTCTTTTTCTTCATATTTTTTAAGCGTTTTTTTATATTATTTTAAAGGCTCTCACGAAGTTTATTTTGATTCGGCCGCTTCGATAATCGCTATAATTTTAGCGGGCAGGGCGGTTGAAGAAAAAATGAGGGGCCGTTCGCGGCAAAGCCTGGGAGGCATAATCGAAGGAATGCCTTCGGAGTGCGTAATTGAAAAAGACGGAAGGCAGACGGAAATAAGCGCCGCTGATATCGCCGCCGGCGATACGCTGATTATAAAACCCAACCAGAGGGTGCCCGTTGACTGTGTTATATTGAGCGGCGAAGGGTTTGTCGAAAAATCCGCGATTACCGGCGAAAGCGCTCCGGTTTTCTGTGCCGCCGGCGATCGCCTGTGGGCCGGTTCCCGGAATTATGACGCGATTTTTCGCGCCGAAGCTCTCGTAAAAGGGCGCGCTTCATATATTAATCAAATTGAAAACATGCTTAATCAGGCGCTTATGAAAAAAGCGGAAATACAGAAAACCGCGGATTTTATAGCGTCATATTTTGTGCCGGCGGTTTTCGGCCTGGCGTTATTAACCTTTGCCGCGCAGCATTTGTGGCTTTTGAAAAGTTTTGAAATTTCGATGATGGCGGCAATTTCGGTAATCGCGATCGCCTGTCCCTGCGCTCTTGGCCTGGCGCTTCCGACGGCTTTTTATTTCGGCGCCAATACGGCCGCTTTAAACGGAATAATATTTTGTGATCCCGATTCGCTTCATGCTATAAATAAAATCAATGCAATCGTTTTCGATAAGACGGGAACGCTCACTCAGAATAAATTATGCGTAAAAAAAGTCCGCTTTTATGATCAAAGCCCCGTGAGCGAATCCGAGACGTTGAAATTAATAGCCTCGCTCGAAAAGTACAGTGACCATCCAATCGCGCGCGCCGTTGTAGATTACGTTAATAGTCTTTCATTGAAGGCTGATTGCCAGGTCGCGGATTATCTTACGCACGGCGGCAGTGGAATATCGGCCGTCTGCTGCGGCAAAAAGGTCACGGCAGGAAATTCGGCGCTCGTTAAATTTCCAGCCGGTGTTGCCGTTTCGGACAATGCGGCGGCGGGCGTAGTTTTTTACGCTTCCATCGACGATAAGCCGGCGGCGGTTTTCCAGCTCGAAGAAGTTTTGACCGACGGCGCCGCTGAATTTATAGAACAATTAAAACGAGCCGGTATAGAGGTTTATTTATTGACCGGCGATGGAGAGAAAAACGCTCTGTTGACGGGCGCGGCCTGCGGCATAGACGCCGCGTATATCCGCCACACGATGAAACCCGATGAAAAGGCGTCTTTTATAAAGCGGCTCAAAGAAAAAAATCCGCGCATGAATATAGCTATGGCCGGCGACGGAATCAACGACGCACTGGCTATGGCGTCCGCCGATATAGCTATAGCTATGGCCGACGCCACCAATATAGCAAAAAGCGCCGCCAATATAATTTTAAGCGGCGGCGGACTTAAAAATGCGGTAAAAGCCATTGAACTCGGCAGAAAAATGCGCCGGATAATTATGCAGAATTTTTTCTGGGCGTTTTTTTATAATGTGATTTTAATACCTTCGGCTATGGCGGGAAGCCTTAATCCCATGCAGGCGGCTCTGGCGATGGCGGCGTCTTCTATTTTCGTCGTTTTAAATTCGGCGCGGCTGAAAAAGATATAGAGAAAGCGCCGCTCAGCGTCCGATTAAAAAGTTATACAGCGGGGCGTAAAAGGTTGAAATTATAGTGCCCGTAACTCCGGTGCTCATAAGCACTATAAACATTAAAAATCCCACGCCGGGCGGAATATAAAGGTTTTCGTATATATCGTCGGGCAGCATCGATTTTAATACGTTAAAACCGTCGAGCGGCGGAATCGGTATTAAATTAAAAATGCCCAGCACCAGGTTCACCGATATCATGGCCGAGAAAAGTTTCAGCCCTAAAACGGCCGTTTCTATAGATAGAACGCCGCTTTTAACCAGTGAATCGCCGTAGCCGATAAGCAGCCTGATGCAGACGCCGAAGATTGCGGCGAGCGCGAAATTAGAAAGCGGGCCGGCTAAAGATATCCAGTATTCGTCGGTTTTAGGGTCTTTTAAATTGCGAAGGTCCACCGGCACCGGTTTCGCCCAGCCGAACATGAATGGCGAACTCATAATTAAAAGCATTATGGGCAAAATGACCGTGCCGAAAGGGTCTATATGATTTATCGGGTTCAGGCTGACGCGGCCTTCGTCGTAAGCCGTCGTGTCGCCGCACTTATAAGCGGCCAGGGCGTGGGCCGCCTCATGGACGGTAATCGCCACAATGAATCCTATTATCTGAAATACTGCCATATCCGACATTAATAATTCCTTTTCCTTTTCACTTTCATTATTGCTTTAGCTTTTAAGCGTTACTTTTGATCTCGCCGCATATATCGGTTTTCATTATTTTATTTATTGTTTTTAAATCGGAGCTTTTTCCCATAGCATACATCAGTTTGCACAGCGTAGTTTCCAGCGTCATGTCGAAGGCCGGTATCGCGCCGATGGCGGCCGCTTTCATCCCGACTTCGTAAAGGCTTAAATCAACTTCGCCCAGAAGGCATTGAGTGCCAATGACTACCGGTATATTTTTATTTATAGCGCGCTGGATTCCCGGTAATATGCTGTTTTCGTTCGTCGGGATATTTCCCGCTCCGAAGCCCTCGATTACAATGCCTTCGTATCCCATTTCAATGATTTTATCGAATATGCGCGGCGAAATAGTCGGAAACATTTTTAATAAGAAAACGTTCTTATTGAAATTATATTCGGCTTTGAGTTTTTTTCCGCATGCCGCGCGTCTGTGATCGAATAGCTTTATTATCAGACCGACTTCGCCTATCGGTTTTTCGTTGACCGATTCAAAAGCGTTTAAGTGGAACGCCGAAATTTTCTTTGCTCGCGTGCCGCGTATTATTTTTTCGCCGAATAATATGGCGACTTCATTAATATCTTTGGTGGCGGCTATAAAAGAATTTATAAAATTATTTCTAGCGTCGGAGCCGATTTCGCCGAGAGGCATTTGCGATCCAGTCAATATCACGGGTTTTTTTAAGTTTTGAAGCATGAACGAAAGCGCCGAAGCCGTGTAGGCGAGCGTGTCGGTGCCGTGAGTTATGACGAATGCGTCGTAAGCGGCATAATTGGTATAAATAGCGTGCGCTATTTTCTGCCAGTGGTTAAGTTGTATATTGGTCGAATCTATATTAAAAAGCTCTTTTTTAGTTATGGCGGCGATTTTTTTTACTTCAGGAAAGTGTCGTATTAGTTCGTCGGAAGATTTAGCCGGCATGAGCGAATTGGTCTTTTCGTCGTGAACCATCGTAATGGTGCCGCCGGTAGTTAATAGTAAAATTTGAGGTTTTGCGTTTTTTTTTAATTTCATGTTGCGTTTTTTATCCGTTTTTACAGTTAGTTAATTGAGTCGTTCTTTACTATAATGCTGGTAATAATACCGCAATATTAAAAGTGGATTATATCACAAAATGGAGTATAAGTAAATGATATTTTTACCGATATGACTAATAACGGCTAATAAGATAATATTTTTTCCGAGCGTCAAAATGTGTTTTCAGGTTTGGTTTCGGTTCAGTAAATATTTTATATCGTGCTGTAAATTTTATTTAATTACTGCCGATACTAAAAAAAGAACTCTATAAAAAGCAAAAAAAGTTAATTTTATATATTCCAAAGGAGGATTTTATGATCAGTCACAAAAACCAGCGTTTGCTCTTAGTGCTTACGTTGTTCTTATCCACGATGTTCTTATATGGTTGCAATGGAGGTACCTCGAGTTCTGGTGTTACCGAATCGTCGATCCGCTTCGAGATAAGGGATGTTACGACGAAGGCGCCTTTAGACAATGCCAATGTTATGATTACGGGACCCGAAGCTGATGTAGCTACTTTAAGACAGCTTAAAACCGATTCGCGCGGCAAGGTTACGGTAAGCGACCTTCCGCCCGACAGAAGATATACCGTTACCATTTCCAAAGAAGGTTATCAGAATCCGCCAGACGGCGCTAACGTGCAGCCCCAGTTCATTCCCGACATTCATGCGGGAATGGTCGTCGAGCAGGGAAAAACATACGATGTTATCGGTTATTTGATAAGGGCGGATTCCCCGGCGACAGGCTCGATCAAAGGTTACGTCAAAAACCGCGTTACCGGCGAACCTATAACTAACGCGACGGTTTTTACCTCGCCTCAGAATAATTTCGCATCGATAATCGATACGACCGATAAGCCTTCGAAGCCCGGTTACTATGAATTATCGAACGTGCCTTCCGGCGCTCAAACTTTAAACGCGACGATCCCCGGCATAACCACGGCTTTGAATTACTCGGTTACGATTCCCGGCAACGGCTCCATAGATTATGATATTTTAGTAGATCCGGGCACCGGAACGATAACCGGCAATATAGTCGCTTCATCCGGCGAAACTTTAGCGCCCGGCATTTATATAGTTCAGGTACTAAGGAACGGAACGGATGTAATCTCGTCGTTCCAAAAGAGCATAGACAATGTTACTACCGGCTCGACCGATTATACGATACCCGCCGTTCCGGTAATTTTAACTGGCTCGACTTCTTCTTATACCGTTAAAGTTACAAGCGACTCGGCGCACATGGTAAATCCCGCGGGCGGCGTTTCTGGAGTTTCGCTCAGACAGAAAGATCAGGCTGTCCAGGTGTCGCCGATTACCGTTATGTCGGAAAAAGGCACCGTACTGATAACGCTATATCATAAGCCGATAACGGCCGCCGATACACTATCCGGTCACGTAAGCGAAAGCGAGCTTTCCATTATGGCGGCTCAGGCGACGGTTTCAGTCGATGGCGCGGTTATCGAATCGATGTTTGTTAACGAAGGCCCGACGAGGTTCTATCGTTACCGGTTAAATAACGTTCCTGTCGGAAAGCGCGCCCTGCGCGTTAATTTCCCCGGCCATACGGTTACCGCGGGCGATGTGAACGCGATTAAAGACAGCGAAGTTTCGTATCTGTTTACTCTGGCCGAAGCGAGCTAATACAGGTGAACAAATTTTTTGTCCGGCTTAACCGCAGAATAAAATATACCAACGGTGGAGGAATTAAAATGAAAACTAATATAAAAAGAAGAGTGATAACGGTTATTGCCATGGCGCTGATGATAATAGCGGCGCTCGGCGCGAACGCTTTCGCCGGCTCGGCAGGCGGCGCCGCGGCTTATCTGAAAATGGGAGTGTCGGCGCGCGCACTTGGCATGGGCGAAGCTTTCAGCGCGGTAGCCGACGACGCGTCCGCGGCTTATTATAACCCGGCCGGAATCGGCGCGCTCGAAAAACGCGAAATCCATACCATGCACGCTATGCTGAGCCTCGATCGTAAACTCGATTTCGCCAACTACGTACTTCCCGATGTTAAAAGAAAAGGCGTATGGGCGTTTTCCTGGACGCGCTTCGGAGTCGATGAGATTCCTGAAACAAGAGTTGACGGCGCGGGTAATCCGCTTTTAGACGCCAACGGCAATGTAAGAATATTCAGCTACTTTTCCGATGTCGAAAATAGTTACAGTCTTACTTTCGGNNTTCGGCCGTAAGATCAACGATAAAAGAAGCTATGGCGGCTCTTTGAAACTGCTGCGTCACTCGCTGTTCGATTCGAACGCCAACGGCTTCGGGCTCGATCTCGGCGGCCGTTACAGGACCGACGAAAAGACTCATGTCGCGCTCGTTCTTAAAAATTTAGGCGCTTCGATGAAATGGAGCGGCGGTTCGAGCGTTACGGATACTATACCGGTTACGGGCGTTGCGGGCATTTCATATCAGTGGAAGCCGCGCGTGCTTACGGCGCTCGATCTGGAAAAGACGGGCAGCGAGGATTTTAAAGTTAAATTCGGCGTGGAAGGCAAGATTAACGATAATATAGCTTTGCGCGCGGGCGTTAACAATAAAAAACTTTCGGCCGGCGCGGGTTTCAGCTCGAAAGAATGGCATTTTGATTACGCGTTTTATGACGAAGAACTCGGCGCGAATCAGAGAATATCGGCCGGCAGAAGATTTTAATATATATTTTTAAAAATATTTAAATCCGACGTAAAAATGCGGTAGTTAATAAAATAATCGATCATTTATCCTCCGGCCGGCAGAAGTAATTTAATACTTAATTTTAGCTAAAGATGTAAAAAGATGTAAAAAGATACAAAAAGACATAAAAAAGCAAAAAAAGATAAAAATCTAACAATTTTTATCTTTTTTTATTTAGCGAACTTGAAATTTTATAAAATTTCAAGTATAATTACTTCAGCTTGTTCAAAATAACTGTTTGTTGATTTTGAAAAAACAATAGAAATGCGCGATGTCTGGAGGACATTTATGATGAAAAAGACCGTGGATGTAACAAAAGAAATTATAGATAATATTAAAAAACTTGATCTCGAGTGTGAAGCGGAACAATCAAAAGCTTGCCTTAAACTCGAAAAATATGGCATCCGCTTTATAGATACTCTTCTTGAAAACTACCATTCTTTCAATGATAAGCAGATAATGACCGCCGGAAAGATCGCAGTCGGCATTAAAATCGACGGCGATTCAAAAAAAGATTCTAAATATTTCATTCCCATAATAAACAATCTCATAATAAGAATTAAAAACGACGACGATAAAATGCAGATGACTATCTGGCTCACTATTCTCGGAAAAATGGGCAATGTGCATACGATTCCCGTAATCGCCGGGCTTTTAATGTCTGAAGATAAAAGAATCCGCGCAAACGCGGTCGAGGCTCTCGGCAAAATCGGCGGCGACAAGGTTAAAGAGCTTTTGCTGCCCTATCTTAAAGATTCGTCAAACCGGGTAAAAGCGAATACCGCTATCGCATTGTGGGAGTTTAACGAGCTTCGTTCGAAAGTAAGAAAAGCTTTTGACGAAATGATTAAAGACCGCGATAAATGGATGAAAGCCTCCGCTTTTTATGCTTTCGGCGAAATCAAGGCGGACGAGTTCGTACAGATTTTATTGAATTCAATCGACGATAACGATGAAGATGTGTGCCGTAACGCTTTCCTTGCATTAGTGAGTTATGCGGAACAGTACGGCGACGAAGATCCGTCCAATATTATAAAATAACAGATCCGATATAAAGTAAAAATTGTTTTTTAATATAAAAATATCACCCGGAGGTTTTGTGGTTATGACTGTAAAGCGCTGGTCAAAGGAAGACGAAATTTTTCTGATGAATAGTTACTCGAAACTTAACAATAACGAACTAGCCGACCATTTCGGAGTCAGTAAAATAGCCATTCAAAGAAAACTCGCGCGGCTTAAACTTTTAAGGCAGTACCAAAAAAAATGGAATGAGCGCGAAGAAAAGTTTTTATTTGAAAATTATGCCACAATGAGCGATCGTGAACTCGCTAAAGTTTTTAGCGTAACTCAGATATCCATTAAAAGAAAGCTCGCCAGGCTCGGCTGCCGCAGAAACCTCCGGCAAAAAAGGCAGAATAACGAAGTTAAAATAAAAATTAAAAAATCAGGCGAAAATAAAATCACATCAGACCTTCAAAGCAGCCAGCCCGATTTCCTTATCGATAAAGCCGTTTCGCGCGGCGGGCATGAAAAATCTATTTCATCCAACTACAAATCATCGAAATCGTCTAAGATTTTAAAAACTATAACCAGGCAAATTGCCGGAGCGCGGGCCGCCGCGGCGCCTGAAGCGTCCCGCACGGCGGCTCCCGCCGTTGAAACACGGATTGATTTATCCTCTGCGGGACAGCAAACTTTCGCTAACGGCGAAAAACAATATTGCTGTTCTAAAAGTTATGAAATCGGCGAGCTCATTTATCATAAAACCTGGAATGACAGCGGCCGAGTGGTTAAATTAATAAAAACATCAGGCGGTCATAAGGCCATAGTGGTCGATTTCAACCACAGCGGTCAGAAGATTTTATTGAGTGAAGTCCGCGAAACCGATATAACGTAGTATTTTACCGGCCGCGAAAACAAAAAAACCCGCTATCGTTTGATAACAGGTTTTTTTGTAATTTGTAAGCAAAAATAAAGTTATTATTTTTTCTTTGCAGCAGCTTTTTTAGCTTCAGCAGCTTTTGCAGCAGGTTTTTTACCCATTAAAATTCACCTCAGTATAGTTAATTACCTATACTTAATATACTAAATAATACGCCTGTTTGTCAAGTATATTTTGAAAATATATATATATTTTTTTGCATTTTTCAATTTTAAAATGTATAATAGCGTTATTGATTTTTATTCGGAGGTTATTGATGCAAAATACGAATGCCGGCGCCGGCAATATCATTGAAAAAAGTCTACAGCATTTGATACCGGGATATAGCGGTTATTTAAGCGCCGGCGAGGCGGCCGATACCGATTCAAAGATCCGCGCCCACATTGTTTCTTCAATTGGCGAGATGACGGCCGGGCTGAATTTGAAGAAAAGAGCTTATATCTCTTCACTCAATACTATAGCCTTTTTGGCGGCGCTGGATAAAATTACGGCCTCGCTTTCCGCCGCCGCTGAAACTATTAATTATTGCTCGGGCGCATCGGCGTCTTTTAATTTTTCTTCTTACGATTCCGCCAGATGCGAAAAACTTAAAACTTTCGACGAATTTTTATATTATTCGCTGCGGGAAATAAAAACCGTTTTAAGCGAAGTTGAAAAGGCTTCCGGTCCTTCGGAATTTGAAAGCATAGCCGTCCGCGTCGCTGAATGGTCTGAAAAATATATCAGGCAGATTAAATCAAGAAAAGATATATTATAAACTTTTAGTTTACAACGGAGGAGTTATGAGTCAATTTATAGAAGTCCTCGAATTTTTAGATAACGGCGGCCAGATGATCGCCGCCCGCATTCCGTCTTCGGATTCAGGCGAAATTAAATATGGCGCCCAGCTTATTGTCCAGCAGAACCAGGCGGCCGTTTTCGTTAAAGACGGTAAATTTCTCGATTTATTCGGAGCGGGCCGCCACACGCTAATTACCGAAAATATTCCCGTTTTAACTAAATTGCTGTCGCTGCCTTATAATTTTAAATCGCCGTTTCGCGCCTCCGTTTATTTCGTGGCGCTTAATGAATTTACCAACCTTAAATGGGGGACTTCCGAGCCCGTACTATTTAAAGATTCATTTTTCGAATTTGTCAGGCTTCGCGCGCGCGGGACCTATTCGGTTAAAATAACCGATCCGTGCCTTTTTCTTGGCAAAATCGCCGGCACTAAAGGGCGTTATGCAATCGGCGAACTCGAAGATTTTTTAAGAAATAAAATAGTATCGCAATTTTTAGATACGCTGGCCACCAACATTAAAAGCGTGCTCGAGCTTCCGCAAATATACGACGAATTAGGGCTTTTAATACTTAATCAGTTGAAAAGCCCTATAGCGGCTTACGGAATTGAGTTGTGCGATGTTAAACTTCTGGCGGTAACGCTTCCCGAGGAAGTGCAGAAGGCCGTTGATGAACGCGGTTCCATGGCCGCCGCTGGCGATCTGAACAAATACGCTAAATACAAGGCGGCGCGCGCCATAGATAAAATGGCCGATAATTCGGGTTCTATCGGCGGGGCCGCCGCCGATATCGGATTGGGTTTAGCCGTCGGACAGATGATATCAGGCGTTTTCAACTCCGCCGGCAATCCGGCCGCTTCCGTCACGCCGCAGCCCTTACCGGTCACGCCGCCCGCGTCGGCTACTACGGTAAAGTGCCGTAAATGCTCCGCCGCTAATCCCGCGTCGGCTAATTTCTGCATGAACTGCGCGGCTAAAATCCAGCCGCCAGGATATTGCGAGGCTTGCGCCGAGCAAAACCCGCCCGCCGCCAATTTCTGCATGAAATGCGGGTTAAAGCTGTAAAATAAAAGTTGTAAATTTAATTAAATGAAAATTTATTCGACTTTTTTAGCCAAGATAAGGTAATTTTCTCCGTCGTAAGAGTCGTTGTCGTAAAAACTTTTTAAAAACCAGCTCGTTACAGGCGTTATTATTTTTTCGTGAATTTGCGGAAATGGTATATAGCGTCCGAGTGCTTTTTTATAAGCGGCGCCGCGGCATAAATAAAACGAGGTTATAATTTGTATGCACACCGCGCTCAGCGATGCGTATTTTTTATGATATACTATTTTAAAGCCGCAGTCGCGAAGAAGTTTCGACCATTGCTGATATTTAAGCATCGAATTGAGCCTGAAATACGATGAAATATTGTGATTGAACAGTTTTATTAAATTTTGCGACGCCATGCCGTTAATAAAGTCGCTGAAAACTTTAAAATGGAATCCGGGTATGAGAGTCGGAACGCTGAAGCACAGAAAGCCTTCGGGTTTTAGAACTCGCCACGTTTCATTTAAGGTTATGCGCGGCTTTGAAAGGTGTGCGAATAAATCGTTGGCTAAAACGTATTTGAAGCTTTGATCATCGTATGGCAAATCCGAGGCGTCCGCCACTTTGATATCCCTGTAAACGCCTCTCTTATAGCTTAAATCAACTTCGGTTTCGTCGATATCGACGGCGCTGTCGATGTGGATTTTGTCTTTAAATAAAATAGAAGAAAACAATCCGTCGCCGCAGCCCAGATCGAGTATGGGGTTGCAAAACGGTATGGAATCCATAAGCCTGCATTCCATTGCCCTTACCAGTGCGAGCGCGATGGGCGCGTTCGAGAGGTATTTAGTTAAAAAATCTTTATTTTGTATTTTTTCGTTTAAATTTTTCATAAATGCTGCACAGTTTTGAATTTAAAATAAGGTCTAACTCCGTTTGGTATTCCCTGTTTTTGCCGTTGCTTCGTTTAAAAGCGCTTTTTGCTGAAGTTGACGGGTTTATAAATTTATTATAAAATTTATGCGTTTCGATATTTATGTATATTTTTTTAAATTCGCTTTTTATTTTTTCTTTAAGGCCCGAAACGAAAAAAGCTTCAACAGACCCTACGCGGGCGATTTCTGATATTTTATTCATAAATTCGCGAATGCCGAGTTCACTTATGGATTCGACGATATATTTAATTTCGTGAAAAGTCGATAAATAAGAAGCTTCATCGGATATTCCGGCCTCGCGCATCGTTTCGAATGAACTGAGGATAATAGCGAGAATGCCTCCTACTAAAAGGGACTGTTCGGCGAAAAGATCTGAAAAAACTTCGTCTTTTAATTTTGATTGTATTATTTTATTTTTATCTATTTTAAGGCCGTCGCAGATAAATTTCAATTTTTTAGCGGCTTTTTTTGATTCATCTCTTAAAACGGCGCACAGCGCGTAATCGCCGGGGCCGCTGATGTAATTTTCGCGAAGTTTGTTGGCTATCGCGTTAGGCGATATTAGAATAATGTCGCAGCCGGCCGGAAAAGAAAGCGGGTGGTAAAAAAACGACAGTCCGTGGCATAAAATTATGCATTTATTTAAAAAAATTTTATGATCGATATTTTTAAAAAAATCGCGTATCCCGAGATCCGGTATCGCTAACAGCACGCAGTCGCACGCCTTAACGGCGGAGGCCACGGAGCGTATATCGAAGTTTTCAACCGCGGCTTTTTTAGCCGATTGTGAAGCGGCCGAGCGCGCGCCGATTATTATTTCAACGCCCGAATCGCGGAGATTATGACAGATAGCCTCGGCCATGCTTCCAAAGCCGATAGATGCAACGCTGTAGCGATGATTTATGCGCTTAAGCGATTTCGATTCATTTTTGGGTATCGCCTTTTTTATCATATTACTTCTTCTAATTTCCTTGTTTTATGCTTTGCGTAAATTTGTTTTCGAAAATCAAGGATATGTCTTTGATTTTGCCTTTAATCCGCGGCTCTGTATATATAAATTATTCCTATAGTCACCAGTAAAATTCCAAACCCTCTTTTAAGCATGATTTCATCCATTGCTATGGCGTATTTTGCCCCAAGGATGCTTCCGGCTAAAAAGCCTGAAACTAAAATTATAGCGGCCGGAACGTTAACCATGTTATTTTTATAGTACTCCATGAAAGCGAAGATTCCTATCGGCGGAAGCAGCATTGCAAGAGTCGTTCCCGTGGCGATCTTCTGGTTGAAGCCGCATAAAAACACGAGTGACGGCAAAACTAAAATGCCCCCGCCGAATCCGAACATGCCGCTTAAAACGCCTACGACGACGCCTAAAATTGCTAAAAATAAAGTCATTAAACTCATATAAATACTCCGTTCATTATATTAACCGGCCGTAAAAAATACTTCCGCATATATATAATCGGCTGAAATTTGGTATAGCGAAACCAAAAATCTGAAAATCTGAAATTATACTTGAATTTATGATAAATTTGGTGTAAAATTGTGGTCTGAAATAGATAAATAGAGGAGCAATTAAGTAAATGGGTTCTGAATTTTTGAATGAATCTCAAAATGACGCCCCACAGCAGGCCAGGCCTGATTTTTCATCGTTCGAAGCGCCTAAAGAAAATCAAGGCGCCAAAGTTTTTGGAATGCTCGGCGACCCGGATAATCCATTTTTAATGGATCTGCTGGATCTGGTTCCGCAGGATCAGAGAGTGCCTAACGAGCCGGCTATCAATATGTTTTTGCGCGCGCTGGTTAATTCCGGCGCCTCCGATCTTCACTTAAGTTATAATGTGCCCCCGATTTTGCGAGTTCACGGCAATCTCAAGCCATTAAAGTTTAAAATGATTCCCGCCGAAACTATGAAGAAAATGCTTTATCAGATATTGACGCCGCAGCAGCGCGAACAGTGCGAGGGCGGCGAGGAAGTTGACGCGTGCTACACTATCGAGGGCGTTGGGCGTTTCAGGATGAATGTTTTTTATCAGCTCTACGGACTTTCCGCGGTATTTCGCGCGATACCCATCAGGGTTAAAACTATCGAAGAGGTAGGAATCAGTGAAGAAGTCGCCAAACTCGCTCTTCACGGTCAGGGATTCGTCATCGTAACCGGCGCTACGGGTTCCGGCAAATCGACCACATTGGCGGCTCTTATCGATTATGTAAATAAAAACGATTCATGCCATATAATCACGATCGAAGATCCTCTTGAATTCGTTCATAGCAATTATAAATCGATAGTCACGCACCGCGAGGTGGGCGCGCACACTAATTCTTTTTCCAACGCGCTTCGCGCCGCCCTCAGGCAGGACCCCGACGTTATACTGCTCGGAGAATTGCGCGATCTATTGACTATAGAAATCGCCCTTACGGCGGCTGAAACCGGACACATGGTTTTCGGAACGCTGCACACCAATAACGCATCGGAAACTATATCGCGTATCATATCGGTTTTTCCAGCGGATCGGCAGCAGCAGATAGCTATGCAGCTTTCAACCGTACTGACCGCTATTATCGCCCAGGAACTCATGCCATCTAAAGACGGCAAGGGCCGCGTGCCGATAAGGGAAATACTCGTCGGCACCAACAGCGTTCGCGCGATGATACGTGACGGTAAAATTCCTCAAATTTATTCGGCGATCGAAACCGGCAAAAAATTAGGAATGCGTACGATGAAAGAATCCGTCGAAGAAGCCGAACGCCTCGGCAAAATAAGCGCCGATGTGGCTAAGGATCGAATCGCGGAATTATCCATGAAACAGTAATATGATAGTTAATTAACGGGCGGCACGAACGAAAAGAGGCTGCCCGTTTCATAAATATCGAGCTGTACGCTTGAAAATGGAACGGCTTTGCCTATAGCGGCGAAGCCGTCATTTTTTTTCAATTTTATATCGCCGGTTTCGATATTTACTTCGATTTCGTCGCCGTCTTTGATGACGCCGTTGTTATAAGCGGCTAATTCAATTATATCAGGGCAGCATATTATTGGGAACCCTGAATTAATGGCGTTTCTTTTATAAATAGCGCCGATNNGCGGGACGAGCCCGCGCCGAAATTGCCGCCCGCGATCACTATATCGCCCGGCCGGACGGTTTTATGGAAGTCTTCATGGCCTTTGAGGTTGCCGAGGGCGTACTGGCCCATTTTCGCGATATCGGTAATGGCCAGAAAGTTGTTGTGATAAATCTGGTCGGTATCTATGTTATTGTATATGTTATCGTCTTTATCGCGCAGTATAATAACGCGGCCGCGGATTATTCTTTCTTTCATCTATACACCTCTTAAAATTAAAAATTATTCACAGCAAATATAGCCGTTGAGAGCCGAATAAGCGGCCACTACAGGCGATGTTAAATATGTTTTGCCGTCGCCCTGCTTGCCGTCGAAGTTGCGGTTCGAAGTCGAGATCTGGACTTCGTTTTTGCCGGTCATGCCGATCTGGCCGGACGCGCAGCCGCCGCAGCCCTGGCTCGAAATTATAAAGCCGGCTTTAAAGAGCGTCGTTAACACGCCGCTGTCAATCATTTGATTATATACTTCTTCGGTGGCCGGAACGATTTTAGCCATGAGGCCGTCTTTTACTTTTTTGCCGGCTACGATATCGGCCGCGGCTTTTATATCTTCGAAGCGGCCGTTGGTGCATGAACCGATAAACACGGAATCCACTTTGACATCTTTAAGTTTTTCGACTTCGATAACGTTGTCTGGCGAAGGCGGAGCGGCGGCCAGAGGCTTCAGGCCGGTTATATCGAGGGTGTATTCTTTGATATAGGCCGCATCCATGTCGGCTTTGATTAATTCGATTGTTTTAGAGGCCGCGCGTGATTTAAAATAATCGGCGACGGTTTTATCGGCCGGGATTAAGCCGACTATTGCGCCCATTTCAGTGGCCATCGATGATAGAGTTATTCTTTCGTGTATTGAAAGATTTTCAACCGCTTCGCCGTAAAATTCGACGGATGCGCCTAAAAGGCCTGCCGAGCCGAATTCTTTTAAAACGAACAGAGTTAGATCCTTTGCCGTGGCGGGATATTTGAGGCGGCCGTTGATGGTGATTTTAATCGAAGGCGGTATTTCGAACCAGGTGGCCCCGTGGCGCACCGCGTAAGCTATGTCGATATCGCCCATTCCCTGGCCGAATGCGCCGAGGGCGCCCATTATATTTAAATGCGAATCGGTGCCGACGGTCGTAGTGCCTGGAAGCGCTATGCCTTCTTCTATAAGTACGTGCGAGCCGATGCCGGCGTTGACGTCGTAAACTTTTATGCCCTGTGCCCTGGCGAATTCGCGGCAGATTTGCTGGTTATTGGCGTAGGGGATAGTATTGGCCGGCGCCTGGCAGTCGAATGTGAAAAAAGTTTTTGATGCGTCGTTGACTTTATCGTTTTTACAGTATTTATTGAAATTTTTCACCACGTTCGCGCCGCCGAAATCGCGCGCGGAGCGTACGTCGAGTTTGATCCAGACTATATTGCCCGGTTTTACTTCGTCGTCAGGGCGTACCAGGTGGTTTTTAAAAATTTTTTCGATTATAGTGAGTCCCATATTACCCCTCCGTTATTTTATAATTATTTCAACTTCTCCGCTGTCTTTATTAATTTCCTGGTTTTTTTCGTCTGGCTGCGCGGGAGTCGTTTCATTTTTTTTATCGAGCGTGTTCTCGGATGTGTTTTTTAATATCACCTCGAAAGTTTTATCGTAAAATATCACTTCGCCGGTGGTATTCATAAACTTAAGCAGTTCATCGCCTACCGAGCTTTCATCGTTTAATAATTTTTTCTTTAATGGCGCCGTGCGGGGCGGTTCCTCGGTTGTTTTAGAGTCGGCGTCGCCGGAAATTTCGAGCGTCACGGCCTTCTTTTTTTGCTCGGAGCGGATCTGTTCGAAGCCGACTGGCGCGAAGCCGAGCTGTTCAAAAAGTTTATGAAAATAATAGGTGTATTCGTCATAGGAAAAAGGGCGTCGTTGGCCTTTTTCGTCGATACATACGATTTCGGATACCTTTGGATAGCTTTTTTTCAAAGATTCTAATTTTGCGCGCATCAATTTTATCGAATTGAGCATGGATATATTTTCTGACGCGTAAGGGAAGAGCGGATCGAGAAGATAACCGCGGTTATAGTTGTCGAGAGCCTCGTTTATTTTGTCGTCGTAAAATAAAATGTCGCCTTTGTGCATATAAAGAGCGCCGAGCGCCGGATCTATTTTAATGGCGCGTTCGAGCGTTTCGAGCGCCTCTTTGAGCATATTGTTTTTAAAGTAAGCCCAGGCGAGAGTGTCTAAATAAATGGCGTTTTCGCTCTCCGCGGCGGCGGCTAATTCGCTGCATTTAAGAGCTGTGTCGAGCTTTTGATTGGACTCCGCGAGTACGTAAGCGTAATTATTGTTAATCAGCGCGTCGTTGGTATCCTGTGAAAGCATATATTCGAAATGTTTAATGGCCGAATCGCTGTCGTTTATCTGAAGGTAGATTTCGGAGAGATGTTCGTGCACTTCCTTGAGTTCCGGGTTTAAACTGTAGGCTTTTTTCAAAGTGGCGACGGCCTTTTTAATGTCGCGGTTTTTATAATACGCGCAGCCTAAAGAATGAAGATAGACTGGATTGTTAGGATCTAGAGCTATGGCTTTTTTACAATGCGCGAGGCCCGCGTCGAGTTTGATATTATTCATGGTGTACAGATAGCCGAGGTTGTTGTGGGCCGCCGCGGAATCCTGGTCTTTTTCGATCAGGTAAAGATAGGCGCTTTCTTCGAGCCAGAGAGGTTTTTTGATTTTTCTGGCATCGTAATCGGAAAGCAGCTCGATTAAATTTTTGAATACTTTTTCTTTGAGCGCTTTGTTTTTGGGGGCGAGTTTGACCGACTGCATGAACTCGGCGTAGGCGAGTTGATGTATGTCGGTCGAAGCCTGGGCGACGGCTAAAAAGGTGGAGGCGATTATATAATGAAATTGCGGATCTGATACGTCGAAGGAAAGCGCCTTCTTTAATTCTTCGAGCGGATCGTAGAGTTTAAATTCGCTGATATCCTGGTCTTTGAGCGAAGCGTAGACCACTGTATAAAAAAGATGGTAATAAGGATTGAGCGGTTCCATCCGAAGGAGCGTCGCCATGTCGCAAAGAGCCATCAGAGCGTATATTTTATTATTGTAATTTTGATAGCCGAGTCCGGCTATTATCATATAAAGATAGCCGCGGTCGAAACAGGTTGCCGATATCTGGGGGTCGTAGCGCAGTAGAACGAAAGAAAGCAGTTTTTCGAGTTCGAAAGCGGATTCGTTGATCGCTTTAGTTCCGCCGGTGATATTGTTTACATATGTATATAAGACGAAGGCGCGCACTGGAAGGTTTTTAGTGTCTGATTCGAGCACTTTTTTAACGGCTTTAAGGTCTATTTCTTCGAACTTAAAATGGGGCGTGAAAACATTGACGCCGAAATCGATTTTAGAGGCCACACTGGCGCTTCCACTCTGGGCGAGCGATTCGAGCGGCGAAAAAAACATAAGCAGAAACGCTGAAAAAAAAGCGACGCCCGCGAAGCGTAATAGATTAAAAGTTAGAAAATTAACGCCGTTGAAACGTCTTGAAAATGGATTGAAAGTTCCTTTGTTACTAAATGTATGATTAAGCATTACAGACTCCTTTTCTTGTTTGAATGAGTTGATTATATCAAAATTCCTTAAAAAAAACAATAGCTTAAATTCGCTAAAATTTGCTTTATTATCGCGGTAATTTTTCTTGACTTTTACCTTTCGGGAATTTATAATGAAGCCATTGTTTTATTATTTTAAAAATTAAAGGAGCGGAAGCTGTTATGAGTGAAATAAGCTATGAACTCGAAGAGGCTATGACTATAATATGGAAGGAAATAGAGAATAAAAATAACGATTATGCAAAGCTCGATGAAAAGCTGAAAAAATATATCGGGCCGAACATTTTAACGCGCCTTGAATCTGATGGGCATTTAAAGCCTTTAAAAGAAAACCAGCCCGTCGAATTCAGCGAGAAAGGCTACAGGCGGGCTTATGATCTTACCCGCCGCCACAGGCTTACCGAGAGGCTTTTAGTTGACGTGCTCCATATGGACCGCTCGAAAGTAGATTACGATGCGTGCATGTTCGAGCATATAATATCAAAGGAGCTCGAAGAAAATATATGCACGCTTCTCGGCCATCCCGAAACATGTCCCCACGGCTCGCGGATACTTCCCGGGGACTGCTGCAAAAATAAAGTGTCTAAAATCGAGCGGGTTATTTTCAAGCTGTCCGAATTAAAACACGGCGAATGCGGGCGCGTTTCATATATTCAAACGCAGACGCATCCGGCCATGCATAAAATCATGTCCTTAGGGCTGGTGCCGGGGCTCACAATTAAGGTCCACAGGACTTTTCCGGCTTATATAGTCGAGTTCGAACAAACGCAACTGGCCATCGAAAATGAAGTGGCCGATAATATTTATGTGAGAAAGATATCGTGATTTTAAAGAAGCGTTTTATATCGATATTCACGGTTTTTTATATAGCGGGTGCGCTGCTTGCCCTGGCGCCGCGAGCCGGATCAGCTCAGCAAGTATATCAGCGAGCCGCCGCCGTCGAATTTTACTCGCCGGTAGAAATTTGCGAATTGAGCGATCCCCGGGCCGCGGGCGGAATCGGCGATGGCGCGGTCTTTGCGCCTGAACCCGGAGGCGGGGTATGCCTTTATTCCAATTCGTCGAATTGTTTATATCTTTTCGATATGAAGGGCGTTATACTGCAAAAACTTGATTTCAACGAGTTGAATTATTCGGGCAGGCCTTTTATCGCCGGCGATATCTGCGTGAGTAAAAAAGGCGACGTTTATTTATTTGAAGCAGGGTCTTCGAAAATAGTCAGCGTCACCAAAGAATTTAAAATAAATAATTTTATCGTTAAAAGCGATATTTTCGCCGCCGATTATATGTGCGGCCCGGCGGATTTATTTTGCGACGATAACGGCTCGCTTTTAGTTTACTCGCGGCCGCGGGGCGATACCATATTTTTTCCGGGCGCCTCGGCGTCTTCGGCCGCCGTGTTTAAAGGCCTTGTGGTTGCCTCCGGAAAGGAAGGGGCCGCGAATATAAATTTCAATATAAAATTAGAAGGCCCGACGGTCGAAGTGACGCTGAATTCCGCCGATGAAAATAAAGTTTTTAAAACGATAAAATACCCCGGTTACGCCGACGGCGTTTTCATGGCCGAAAAAAACGGCGGCGGCGGTCTCTGGCTCGGCGTAAGGGTTATAAATAACGACAGGTACGAATATCACATATCCGAATTTGGAAGCGATTCTAAAACTTTATCAGCGGGGAAAGTTGAAATTTATGGCGGGCCGGTTACTAAAGTCGCGTTATCTTCGAATGGCAGGCTGTTAACCCTTCGTGCCGGCGAAAAAAATCCTTCGAAAATTTATCTCGATGAATTGAAAAAAATGAAGCGCGGCGGCCAATAGGCAGGCTGAGCCCGCAAGAGGTTTTTTATGGATAATATAAATTATAGGCCGGCGGAACGTAAAGTAAAAAACGGCGGCGGTCCGGGTATCGTTTCGGCGCGCAACGTTTTAATTTATGCGGCGTTAGTGGTATTTCTATCGATTTTTTCAGCCTGCGCGGTCTGGGCGCAGAGCGAAAGCGGCGCGCTGAATATTTTATTTTCAGACGGCGATAATTATGCCGGCGCGCTTAAAACTTACGAATACAACTATCCTTACGGGTTTAAAATATCGCGTGACGGCTCGCTTTATCTTTCAAATACTCCTAAAAATTCGATACTGCAGTTCGATTTTATGGGGCGCCTGGTTAAGTCTTATTCGAGCCGCGATCGGTTGTTTGATTGCGCGGGCGATCTGACTTTCGATAATGAAGGCATGCTCTATTTCGCCTCGCTTAAAACCATGCAGATAATTAAAGTCGATATGCTTTCCAACGAGCTTCAGCGCTTCGGGGGACGCTCCACGGCGGAGGCCGGCCTTATGTCTATTTATCAAATAGAGGCGGCTTTCGGAAAGAAAATTTTCGCGCAGGATATAGTTTCTTTAAAAATTAACGCCTATAGTTCGACGGGCGCATTCATAAAGAAGATCGACTGTAACGTCGCCGGTTTTGCCATCACCCCGAAGGGCGGCCTGCTTTACTTAAATTACGACCGTTACAGCGGATACAGTCTTTTTCTGGCCGATGTCAACGAAAAGACTTCCAGGCGAGTGTTTTGCGTGGGACTTGCGGCCGTCGAAAGCGTCGAATTCATAGGCGCTGACCATAAAGGCAATATTTATATTTCGGCTTCGGGTTCGCACAGCGGCCCTTTTGGAGAACGCGAGATAATAGTATATAACGCTAATGGAATATATTTGAATAATTACAGGGTAAGGAAGTCGCTTATAACCAGGCAATTTTTTGTATTCGGCGACGGATCGCTTTATTCGGCGGAAACGGACGCCGCGACTGCTAATCCTCTGCCGGCAAAGATATCGATAAAAAAATATTAGCGACGGCGGCCGTGAAACCGGGCGTGAAAATAATTAGGCGGGGCGCGTTTTATGATGAGAGTAATTAATAGAATGAGATCGTATTTCAAAAAAACAAGCGGCTTTCGATTTGGCTTTCCTGCGTTTCTATCGCACATAAGCCGTTTTGCGGTTATTGATGTTGGAAATCGCCATGATACGAAGTTTTTACTTTTCTTTATGTTTTTATTCGCATTTATCTTTACGCCCGCGCCGGTGTGCGTTACCCAATGCCTGACGGCGTTTTCAAAAGCGGCTTTTGCCGCCAGGATAGAGGTTTTGACGATAATAACGTTGAATTCCGGCACTTCCGGCGAGGATGTTTATATTAAAACTCCTTCCGAGCCGACTTATTCGTTTTATTTTTCCAACGGCGCTCCCGCCTTTTTCGTATCGGGCGGAGCGGAGCGTTTTATTTACATACTCGACGCGGCGAATTCGCGCGTAAAAAAATATAATCTTTCGGGCGATTTTAATTCGCTGATAAAACTTTCTTCCGATTTTGAGATAAACTGGGAAGGGCTTTGCGGAATTTATGTTTCGGAGGCTCAGCAGATAATAGTTCACAACGAAAAGGAACTTTATTTCGTTAAAGCGGACGGAAAAATAACCGGCCGCGCCGCCGTTTCGGGCGGCAGCGAATGTCATAAAATTTTTTTGGCCGATTCGAAATCCTTTACAGCCTATGATTATAAAAATTTGCGAATATACCGAGCCGTTACGGACCTTTCTAAAAAAGAGGCGGCGGTAATATCAAGTTTTGATAATATAGTCTTTCCATGGCCTGTTTCCGGTGACGGTTTTATATGTCCGTCTCTTTTGACGCCGGGAAATTTATGCGTTTATAAATATAATTTCGGCTCTGAAGCGCTTTTTCCCGTTGCCGGAATTAAACTGCCGCCCGGCGAGTTCGTCTCGCAGTTTAAATTCATAGGCCGTGATCGTAAAAACAATTATTATTTAAGGTATTTCGGCGATATAACGCAAAAAATAGCCGTGATAGATGAAAATTTAAAATTAATAGATATAATAACCATGGAAACTTCTTATTCATCGAAACGTTCGAATCTTTTATACGACGAGTGCGTCGATGAAGACGGCAATATTTATACGCTTTTTATCGATTCCGACAAACTTATCGTTAAAAAAATCATTAAAAGCGAGTAATTTTAAAAAATAGTAAAAAAAACTTTACTTTTGCCACAAAATTTGTTATAATTAATTTACCTTTATTACTGGAATTTTTGTTTTGCACTGACATTAACTCCGGTTAAGGAATAAACTATAAGGTGGTTTTTTAAAAATGTCATTAGACCATGAAACCAAACAAAAAGTTATCAGCAAGTACAAAACCCACGAATCAGACACCGGCTCAGTAGAAGTGCAAATTGCTCTTTTGACTACAAGAATTACCCAGCTGAGCGATCACTTTAAAGTACACAAGAAAGATCATCACTCAAGATTAGGCCTTTTGAAGCTGGTAGGTCAGAGAAAAAGACTGATCACCTATCTCAAAAGAATCAGCCCCAACAAGTACAAAGAAATAGTTGAATCTTTAGGCATCAGAAAGTAGCATCGGGAAAGCGCCCCGAACTTAAGGTTAACCGAAGGTTGAAATTTAAAAAATAATATAAACCGCACGCGCGTAGTATAATGCTTGCCGTGGTTTACCGTTCGTGGTATAAAAAACTATTGTTTTTTATATAAGTTTCGTGTGGTTTGCTAAGTAACTTTGCTTAAAAAAAGCGGAGACAGTTATGCTGTCTCCGCTTTTTTTGATTTTTCTAAGTTCTTATTTATTTTAAGTTTTTATAATTTTAAATAGACAAATCATATAATTTATAATATAATATATGCAACTAAAGATTACAGGAGGATTATATTTAATGGAAAGAATGCAGACAACCTTCGCCGGTAAGCCCTTAATGATTGAAACCGGCAGAATAGCCAGGCAGGCCGACGGTTCGATTTTTATTCAAAATGGCGAAACCGTGGTATTAGTGAATGTATGTTACGATAAATTAAACGAACGCGACGTGGATTTTTTTCCTTTGACCGTGGAATATCGCGAAAAATCAGCCGCATCCGGTAAATTTCCGGGCGGTTTCATTAAACGCGAAAACAGGCCTTCAAACGACGAAATATTGAGAGGCCGCATAGTCGATCGCACCATCAGGCCTATGTTTCCCGAAGGCTTTAAATCCGAAGTGCAGGTTATAATCAATGTTTTATCTTACGATCTGGTTACCCCGCACGACGTTCTTGCCGTCAACGCGTCCTCGATAGCCCTGTGTATGTCTTCTATACCGTTTTTACAGCCGGTATCAGCCGTGTCGATAGGACTTTTTGATTCAAGCGAAGAATTCGTTATTAACCCCGATGAAAAGATGCTTGAAAACGCTAAATTGAGCCTGTTTGTATCCGGCACCCGCGACCGCGTTTTAATGATAGAAGCCGGCGCTAACGAAGTCAGCGAAGAAATTTTTATTAAAGCTATTAAATTCGCTCACGAACAGATAGTTAAATTCATCGATATACAGCAGGAATTTATAAATAAAGTTAAAAAAGAAAAAATAGCCGTTCCTGAACCTAAAATCGATCCTTCCCTCAGCCGTGAAGTGTACGATTTCTTCAAACCGCTTTGCAATAATGCGCTGCGCGTTAAAGATAAACAGGAACGCGGCAATGCCGTCAACGCGGCCGTAGATCAATGTTATAAGCATTTTATCGCCAAAGCCGGAATTAAAGAAGATGAAAAAGATAAACTTTCGGCTTTGAAAAAACAGCTTAAACCCGTTCTCGAATCCGTTGAATACGACGTGGTCAGAAATATGATTTTCGACGAAAAAATAAGGGTTGACGGCCGCAAACTCAACGAAATCCGCCAGATCGACTGCGAAGTAAGTATCCTTCCACGCACCCACGGCTCTTCTTTATTCACCCGCGGCCAGACTCAGTCGCTGGCCATGGTAACGCTCGGCACTAAAAAAGACCAGCAGATAGTCGAAGGCCTTCATCATGAAGAAACCCGTCAGAAATTCATGCTGCATTATAATTTTCCGCCTTACGCGACCGGCGAAGTTAAACCCCTTCGCGGAGTCGGCCGCCGCGAAATCGGCCACGGCGCGCTCGCTGAAAAAGCCCTTTCATATATAATTCCGTCCGAAAACGATTTTCCCTACACCATAAGAATCATATCCGAAATAGTCGAATCGAACGGTTCGTCTTCTATGGCTTCGATCTGCGCGGGCGCACTGGCGCTTATGGACGCGGGCGTTCCCATTAAAAAGCCGGTCGCCGGCATCGCGATGGGTTTAATCACCCGCGGCGACGAATGGGAAATTTTGACCGATATCGCGGGCATCGAAGATCATTGCGGCGATATGGACTTTAAAGTCGGCGGTTCGCGCGACGGTATGACCGCCGTTCAGCTCGACGTAAAAAACATAGGCCTTACGATTCCCATGATCGAAAAGACCATAATGCAGGCTAAAGAAGCAAGACTGCACATTCTTTCAAAAATGGAAGCCGCTATCGCCAAACCGCGCGCGGATATCAGCCCGTTTGCGCCTCGTATCACCACCGTCCAGGTGCCGCCCGATAAAGTCCGCGAAGTAATAGGACCCGGCGGAAAAGTTATAAAAGCGATAGTAGAAGCCACCGGCGCGGATATCGATATCGAAGATTCAGGAAGAATATCGGTTATTTCGATTAATTTCGAAAAAGCCCAGAAGGCCCTCAAAATGATTAACGATATAGTCAAAGAAATTCAGGTCGGCGAAGTTTACACCGGTAAAGTCGTCAGAGTAATGAATTTCGGCGCTTTCGTCGAACTGCTTCCCGGCCGCGACGGACTCGTCCATATTTCCGAACTCGAACGCCGCAGAGTCGATAAAGTCGAAGACGTATGCAATATCGGCGATGAAATGACCGTCAAGGTTATCGAAATCGATCAGATGAAGCGCATAAACTTGAGCCGTAAGGTTTTACTGCCCGTTCCCGAAGGCGAAGAACAGCAGCAGCCGGCCGCTAACGAAGAGGCGCCCCGCCCGCCGCGCCGCGACTTTAACAGTGGCGGCAATCGTGATAACCGCGGCGGCCGCGACAACCGTGGGCCGCGTCGTTAACATTAAGTTGACGAAAACATAAAGTGAAGTATTATTTTTGATTAAATTTTTTAAATGGTGATTTAAATGGGCGCAGCGGATAAAAACCAGAAGATAGGCCAGGCGAAACTCGACATCGGCACTATCGCTAAAGAAGAGGTCGTCATAATAACTTTCAACGGCGAGATGTCGGTTTTTAACGCGCCCGCCGCGCACGATACCGTCTCGAAGGTTATTTCGAACCATAAGTATAATATCGTTTTCGACATGGCGGCGGTCAATTATATCGATTCGTTCGGAATAGGCTTTATCATAGCTTCGCTGCGCGATATCGCCCGTTTCGGCGGCGACCTTAAATTGGCCGCGCTGTCGCCATTTTGCGAAAGGATAATCAAAAAAATACTCAATCTCGATATGTTTATCAATATATTCGATACTACCGACGAAGCGGCCGCGGATTTTAAATCCAACGCCGCTTCGGCGGCCTATCGATGGCAGCAGGTACTTTCAAGACAGCCTGAATATCCCGACGCATATCTTAACCTGGCGCGCATATTTTTGCGTAACGGCCTTTTGAGCGAGGCGCTCAACGAAGTTAAAAAGGCGCTCGACATCAATCCGAGTTATATAGAGGCGCTTAACGTATGCGGTCAGATACTTCTTAAAATGGGTGAAAATGAGGATGCTATCAAAAATTTCCAGAAAACGCTCGAAGCCAAACCAGACGACCTCGAGGCGCTCACATGGCTTGCTATCTGTTACGACGATTCCAATATGCTCGACGAAGCTATCGCGCGCTATAGAAACGTAATCGAAATATATCCTAAATACGCCGATCTTCACTACAGACTCGGCATGTCCTATCTTAAAAAACACGAACACGACCTGGCTGTCGATTATTTAAACCGCGCCCTCGATATCAATCCGAACTATCTCGACGTTCACCGCGCGCTTTCCACACTGCACATCAAGCGCCGCGAAAAAGAGCCGGCGTTAAAACATCTGCAGGCTATCTGCTCGATATCTATCGACGCAAAAGAAGTAAGCGATACGCGCGAACTTTTAAACCGCATATCCAAAGATAATTTCCCCAATTCTTATTTTCTCGAAAAAATTCTATAACCGTTAAACCCGAAAAATACGCTTAGACCGTAATTTAAATAAAATCATAATTTAATTGTATTTTTCAGTTTAATTCGATAAAAAAACGCATAAAAAAATCACGCCATATCAAAGATACGCGCGTGATTTTATAGCGTTATTATTTATTTTAAATAGCTTTCGCTAAAAAAATTATTTAACGTTTGACTGTTGTTTGATTTTGCTCAGGCAGCCGGTGCAGGCTTTTATTCTGGTCGAAGTGCCTTTTATAACGACATGCGCCGTCTGAAGATTAGGCAGCCATCTGCGTTTGGTTTTAATGTTGGAGTGGGAAACTTTATGGCCTATCGAAGGGCCTTTCCCGCATACTTCACACTGTCTCATGATAAACCTCCTGATAAATATTTATTTTACTATATTTTTAATATGAAAAAATATAAATCAACTTTTAATCAAATTATTATATCATAAAATTGTGATTAATGCAAGAGTTTTATTATTAATTTTATTATTGTTTTAATCTATTAATCTAATTAATTCAATAATTTATTAATTTTATATCATTTCATGCTTGTGGAAGTATTTAAAACTTATAAGCGCGACTACGAAAAATAGCGCCCAGACATATAAATAACCGTATCGCCAATCTATTTCGGGCAGGTATTTAAAATTCATTCCATAAACGCCAGCTATAAAGGTCAACGGCATGAAAATAGTCGCGATCACGCTCAATTTAACCATCGCCTTGTTCATTTTATTTGAAACGCTCGTAAGATACGCTTCGAAAATAGTCGCCAGCATTTCGCGGTTGATTTCAATATTATCCTGAAGGCTGCTTATATGGTCGTGAAGGTCCTGCAAATATACAAGCGCCCGTTTATTTATTCCGAGCGCCGCTCCGCCGCGCATAAGTTTTATTATAATGTCTTTTTCGTGCGTGATCGTCCGCCTTAACATAAGATGGTTTCGCTTCAGCGTTAATATTTTTTCGGATATATTTTTAACCGATTCATTAACGACCTCTTCTTCTAAAAGCTCGATAGCTTCGTTCCATGCGTAAGCCACTTCCAGGTACTGATCTATCAAGCCGTCAAGAATTTCGTGGACTAAAAAATCACGCCCGCGTTTGAAATAATCTTTTCCACTCGAAATATTGTCCATGACCTTGTTAACGGCCTTTACCTCGCGCTGATGAACCGTTATGATGGTATTTTTAGTTATAAAGATATCTAATTCAAAAGTTTTGGCGTCCAGCGATTCAAAATTTTCGTTATAACATTTACCGATAAGATCGCATTTTTCATTATCACTTATTTTTCTGAGTTTTTCGGTAATCTCCATGCAGATGTCGTGAAATACTAAAAATATATAATCTTCATATTCATCCATTTTTGGAAATAACGAAAAATGCCTGCAGTCTTCGATTGTAAGCGGATGAAAATTATTTATGGACTCTAATATTTTATATTCATCTTCCTGGGGCGCGCAGATATCGATCCAGTTAATATAGTCATGATTCGCCAGCAGACCCTCTTCCGGGTTGAAAGAGCCCGAAGTTTTATATGTCGATTTTTTAATATCGTAAGAATATACTTTTAACATATCACCTATTCTACTATATTTTAAGCCGGGTAGCAATAATTTTTTCTATATTTTTCTTAATAACTTTTTTTAGAAAACAAGGGAGGAAGAGAAAGGGTTAGCAACCCTTTC
>DIVV01000188.1 GCA_002423385.1 bacterium UBP16_UBA6123 | reverse complement strand
ATAAAGCTCTTTCAATTTTGCGTGAACTTTTGATTCCATACGAATAAGAATAAACAAGCACTTTTAACATGGTTTCAGGATCATATTTATACGCTCCGGTTTTAGCAGGTAAATACATGGTTTTCTTGCTAATCTCAGCAAAAATTTTACTTACAATCGCATCATAAGCACGAACTGGATCATCGGGCGAAACCATATCTTCGATTGATTGCGGAATTAAATCCATTTGATTTCTGTTTCCATATATAAAAGGCATTTTAAACTCCTTAATCGTATATTATGAATATATTATATCATAATATACCATATAAATCAAGTGTTTATGAAAAAAATAATGTTTATTTGCATTATAATTATTGAGAAATAACAAGCGTAATTGCTAATATCTAAATGAATTTTGTTTTTGACAGGTATGAAGCGTGATTAATTCACACAGTCTGATAAAGGATAATGCCTATAATTGACGAATTTCTTTTATAATAAGTAATTTTAAAATTGCTTCTGCTTGAGAAAGTAATGATTTTTCTTCAACACTTAAAGTAAGTTTTCTTCCATGCACCAGCTTTGATCTTGTTTTATATATTTTTTTAAATGTTTCTTTAATTTTTTTTCTTTGAATTTTGTTTTGTCCAATTAAGCATGCACATCTATCTGATAATAAGTTTGTTAAAGATTCATTATCGTTATCATCACCTAATATTGCCTCAATTCCTATACAAGTTTGTATGTATGAAAAAGTTTCGTTTATATTTAGAGAAGCTTCAAATGCCCAATCTATAGAAGATTTTATATATTCATAATTTGGATCATTGTTGTTGATGATTTTAAGTGCAGGCGAAAAGACATTCCACAAATCTTTCTGAAAATTTTCTTTTTTTATAAATGTATCTGAAAATCTTATATTATAAATATAATTCGAAAGATCGGGTGGAAGACAAATTGCTTTGCATTTCTCCAAATCTATTGTGTTGGAAAAATATATTGCAGGATAATCATACATAATGTTTGTAAAATAACCTTTAGAGGGAATAAAAATATCTTTATCAAATGAAAAAAATAATAACTGTTTTAAAATTGTCAAAGCGTTTTGGATTGCTGTGCTATCAATTGAATTATATGCATATCCTTTAGTTTTAATTTTTAAATAAATATGGTCTTTATATAATTCTAAACTTCTATATTCATCATTGATTATATTTCTTAATGGATAGCATAAAAAAATTTTATCTTTTGTGCCTTCCATAAAACTTATATTATCGCAAATTTTAACTTCGTTAAAATTTGAAAAATTTAAATTAGGGAAAAAAATATATACATAATTTTCCATTGTTGGAACAGATTCAATAGTTGAAACGATATTATTAATAATGTTTTGTATATTATCTTTATTAAGTAAATTAACAAGTAATCCGTTAAAATTTTTAGGCTTTATGTTATTTTTCGCTAATTCATTATCTATATTATCACATATAATAGATACAAAATCATGTATGTTTATTAATTCACAATAATATTTATAAATTTTTTCATAAAATTTTGATAAAGAATCGCCGAAAGTTTTATGACCATTATCAATTTTCAATTCATGTATCAATTCTGTTGCATCTTTACAGATAGCGCTAATTTTTTTTTCATTCATAACCATTAATTCCTCATTAATATTTTATTTAAGATTTTAGGCAGTATGCTTTATTGAATTTACTTGTTTATATATTACTCATTTAATAATAATTTTGCAAGTTTTTTTAAAAATAAAAATATACTGATGGTATATTTACTGGATTAATTTGTTTTTTAGTGGCTGTGCAGGCAACCGCCTGCGCTGCCACTAACCGAGGTGTAGGAAAACAAAACACTCCGTCGGCCGACCGCCTTTCGCCTAACGCCTGAGCGTGGGCGAAGTTCGAGCGCCCCAAAAACGCTTGCGTTTTTGAGGGCGGTCGAATTTGGTTGAGCCCGCATGGCCGAGCAAGGGCTCAGGCCCGCAGCTCGCGCGAGCGCGGACGAAACCCCGAGGAGCGACCGAAGGGAGCGACGCAGCGCCCACGCTCTTGTTATACGAAGGGGGCGCGACTCTTGTTTAATATGCAGAAAATTATAATAAAACAAGTTGAGGTATGAAATTGGTTGCTTAATGAGCGGTTAAACGTTTTTCCAACGGCGGTGCGAGCGCCCAACGAGCGCGCCGTTAGACTGGATAATTTAGAGCTACTTAATAATATAGATTCCAGAAAACGTAATTCCCTTGTGTAAGAATGTCTTTCAAGTAAATCTCATTTAACGTCATAAGTTTCTTATAATTGAATTTTTTTTCGAAATTCGGATATATATTTGTAAATTCTTTAATGGTTTTAAGAGCTTTTTCTTCATTATTATGCAAACGGTATAAAGCTATAAGAAGCATAAAAGAAATTTTGTCGGGACGATATTGAGAAATTTCCCAAAAAAACCAACTATCTTTTCGTTGTGATATTTCAAATGCAAACGAACGTGTTTCAGCTGTCCATTTTGAGGAAAATTTTTCAATAAATTTTGTATCGTTTAAAAAATCTATTTTATAGTCTTCAGAGTAATTGTTTAATGATTTTAAGTTCGCTAAATATGCTTCTAGTATGTTTTGGGCCTCAATAAATTTATTGATTTTGCATAATAAAATTGCTTTATATGTTAATGCAAAATCATAAATTTTATTTCTATAACCATAACAATAATCGCGGCTCACTCCAGTACTTATTGAATTAGTTATCCTTGGTTTTCCAAGTCTTCCGTGCGGATGCTTAGTGATTATTTTATCAATTAATGAAATTGCAGAAGTATAATCACTATTCAAACAGCTTTTCTCAACGTCTATAAATAAATCAAGCGCAATAAAGTTTTCTTCCGAGTCTTTTCGCCAGTCGTGTTCATACGCATACTTTGTTCTTTCTGGGTATCGACTTGAGTAATTTTGAGCCTGCAAAAATAAATAGCGACTTAATAAAAATATGATGAATAATATTAATAAAAATGTTTTTTTTTTATTTATCAAATTTTAAAGCACCGCCCCAATCTACCGAGAGAGACTTCAATAGAAATTTATTGATATCTTTTTTGTTTAAGATAAATTCCTTTTGCCCAGTATAAGATGGAGTAGCAGGTTTGTCTACATGCTCAAAAATTCCTCCTAAGTAAGAAACTGAAGTTTTAAAATAGGTTATAAAATTATCATCGGATTGTGTTATGTCGTTATAAACAATTATTTCATTGTTTCCGGGTTCGTTCATTGCAAATGGATCAATACCAAATGAAGTATCATAAAATTTGTTGTCGTAAAAACACACGAAATGCTGATCAAAGCGCCAATAATTTTTTTGAAATGGAGGCTCATTGTCCGGATCTTGAAATTTAGGACAAGCTTTATAAATGATGTCATCCGTTGGATCTGGATCTTTAGTTAACTTTAAATCATCGGCTAAAGGATAATTATAAAAAATAGGTTTATTCAAAAAATTGATAATAATTCTATACGGTTCATTAAAACCACCGAAATTTGTGGGTGATTCGTTTCCAATTCCGTGAAGGTCTGTTAAATAAAAACTGTACTTATTTAAGGTGTATGGTTTTAATGTAAATCCTCGTTTTTTTACTGTGATACCATGAAAATCATTTAATGCAGCAAAAAACTCAGCCCATGCGTTACACATGCCTAATTTGTTGACAATCATTTCGTATAAATAATTATAATCGTCATTTCCCCAATTATTACCATACCTGTATTGATGTTTAAGTTCTTTCTTTAATCTAAGACCATCAAATAAATTGTTTACAATGCTTTTTTCATCATCAATTTCCGCAGCCCAGTTTGAAGCATAATATGCAATTCTTTCATAAACAGGTTCCTTAAGAGGTTTTTTCCATGAATAGTAAAGTGGTATTTTATCATGTGTTAAACCCGCCAGAGTGCAATTATCGGTTTGTGTGCCACTTTCGTTTTGATAAACAATCGTTGATATTTGATAATGAAGATAAATTTGTTTAGAACAAATATTGTTGTTACTAAAATCTTTTAACATTTTGCATTTAACACTAAATAGCGAAGGATCAGCATTGTCCGGTTTAACTTCTATAAAATCTTCTACAGGTGGAACATCTTCACCGACTGGACGCGCCCAGATTCTAATTTTTATAATAGAAATTGGGTGTTGATATAGTATTTTAAATTTAACATTGAAATCCGGAGTGGTGTTTTTTATGAGCGCAACAGATTTTATTATTGATAAATTTGTTCCGTCATTTTTATATTCAGGTGAAGTAATTTCTTGTTCGATATATGTGTCGACTCCTGTTTTTATAATTTCCTTCAATTTTATAAAAGGTGGGCCGTTAGAAACAAAACTTGCCTCTGAGAGATGAATTTTATAAAGGTGAAGTGGAATAGTTTTAATTAAAGTTGAGGATGTAAAAGTCGATTTAGCCGTTGCTGTTATTTTAATGTTACACGCACCAAAATTCTTGAATCGTATATTAAACGTTTCAGTAATTTTATTTTTTCTTTTTGCAACTGGACCGCCCAATATTTCAGCTATTCCGGGATTATCAGATATAGCCGATATGCTATATGAGACGGGCTGACCATTTCCGTTAACAACTTCAACAGTTAAAGTGACTGTTTTTTCTTCAAGGTCACTTATTATTTTTTCTTTATCAGTTTTGATATATATTACAAAAGGTGCTATTTCAGCTTTTCTAGTTTTTGCATTGTTGACAAGTTCTTTATGCATGCTAACGAACTCGCTAATTGTTGGTGGAGGGGAGTTTAAAATTATATCAAGTTCGTTCATTTCCTCGTTATAACAATTATATTTGGCGTATAACTTTGATGTTAGATAAAAGGTATATGTCAATTTACGCATTCTTTTGTGTTCCGGCGTTGGATAATAAGGACCGTCTGAAATATCGATCAAATTATTTAATTGATAGCAATTTTCTTTTCCAATCTCGAGATATTCTTGTTTAGGCTCACATAAATAAACAATTATATAACAAATTTTGTATACAATATCGCGTTTATAGTCGATAATAAGTTGTTCAAATATTTCATTTTTTACTTTAAGCGCATATGCAAGCATATCGTCATATTTTTTATCTGCTTCAAGTAGGTTAAGGACGCCAAGAACAGCTGCATATTTATAGTGGCATAGAGGTACGCTTTCATAAATACTCTTACAATATTCAAGAAGGTATTTGCGAAGTGTTGGTTTGGGTAAATCAGTACCGTATTGTAATAAAGTTCTGCAAACGCCAGCCATGTCGATCAGTGAAAGAGCGTAATCCAAACGTAAGCTATCATCATTTCCATATAATATTTTTTCACTTCGTTCAATAACAGACGGCCCATATTTTTTCAATGTTTCTTCGTCGGTGATTTTCTGACGGTCAAGATAGATTTCATTATATTCTTGCTCAAGATTTTTGGATGCCGAAGCGTATATATTGTTATGTTTTTCAGAAAACTTTGTCATATTTGTTAATGAATTAAATGAAGATTTGTATAAAAATTTATCGATTAAAATTATACTTGTTTTTGAGGTTGAACTCGATGGGAAATCGAGGTTATTAAAATCGGAAAAATCAATTGTTTCATGGGGAATATTGTTAAGAGATTCAAATTTTTGCTTATCTAGCAAGTCTTTTTTGAAAGAAGAAAGAACTTTTACAGCCCATATATTTTCAATAATAAATTTTTTAAATACCTTTAAATGTTCTTTAGAACTGGTAAGTTTTATAAAAATTTTATCTTGAAGATTTTTAATATCTAAAGTCGCAAGTTGACTGTTTTCATGGCGAAGTGAGGGGTCTATTACTTTACAAGCATATTCTTTTAATTGACTTCTGAAAAACAACTGTTCGGTTATAGGTAATTCGGTTGCATAAAGAATACTTGGTAAAAAAACAATACATAGAAATAATAAAATTAAGTATTTTTTCATAAAAGTTACCTCACATTTATTTCAAAATTCGCTATATTTTTATGTAATTCGATTATAAATTAAAAATAGTTATTTGTCAATAACTTTTATTTTATTGAGCAAAATATTTGTTTAGTCAACTAAAATAGTATGATTTAATCGTCATTTAAATTTGTGTTTGGATTTTTATTTATCGGCTGTGCCGTCTGGAAGACGGCGCTGCCGATAACTGTGATGGTTAGAATGAGGAAACTTCGTCGGTCGCGCCCCATTCGTCTAACGCCTCTCAAAACCTACAAAAATTTCATAAATGATCACAGTATCCGTAAAAAACTTCGCTTTATAAAATTCCTCAAAGTTTATATGCGAAATAAATTTCGTATATTGTTAGTTGACGGAATTATATACGAAGGTTTTTTCGCTTTTGGTCAACGGAAATTTCAGGCCTGATTGACGGTTTGATATAACTAATGGCGTGGCCCGGCGCGCACCGGCTGGCCGGATCGAAAATCAACGAATGTTTAAATTTATTATATGCCAGTACATATAGATCGATACGGCGTTGATAAGCGATAAAATGATAGTCTGGGCGGCGCCGTACTTTTTTGATAATTCGGCTACGCCGAGCGGGGCGAAAAACTGGACAACGGCTTTATTCGCGCCGGCCGCATCCGCGCCGTTTCCGCCGACCGGGCCGGGCTCGACGCCGGTTTGAAATATCCTGTCGGAGAATACTTCAAATATCTTTTCAACGGAATCTTTTGAAGTGTCACAATAATAAGGGGTGCCGTAACGGGTGAGATCTTCTTTATCGTATATTATAAACCCTATCGCATAAGGCGTTTGAACGAAACGACAGCCGTAATTGAATTCAATTTTTATAAATTTTGAAGCCGAGCCGGTTTTCGTATTATAAACCATGCGGTAAATATTTCTATCCACGGTTCTAATAAAAGCAGTAACGGTCGTATAATAAAAAACTATATATAAATAATACGACATAATTAAAATATCAAGCAATATTAGATGAATTTGATAAGGCGTAAAAAAAGAAAAAAAACGACATATAAAAATTGAATACGTTAAATTGAATAATATGAATAAAAATAAAAAACCGCGGTGCGTCGAATCGCTCCGATTGATGAAATGCTTAAAGCCGAGCGTTATAATTATATAATTAATGACTAAAAACGAAGCGGCGATCAAATTAAAACACGGCATGCCGTTAACGGCCGGATTTGAAACGGCGGCTATAAAAAGAACGGCGGCCGAAACGAACGACGAAATAAAAAAAGGAGCGAACCCCGTATAATAATCGGTTTTATGAGTAATCAAAACCGCCGGCGGCGCCTGATGCGAAAGCGCGGGTATGACGCCGAAAGAGTCGAAAAGCGCCTCGCCCTGCGCGCCAAAGTCCGCTGAATACGATTTTAATAACTCGCCGGCGCGCTCGATTATAGCGGGTATATGCGACGCGTAACGGGCGTTTAAATTCTTTTTAGCCTTATATACCTGCAGATTCGAAAATAACATCCGCTTAAGCGGCAACAGTATATAAAATATGCCGAATATAATATAAACGATAAAATACAGGCCGAAAAGTTTTATAAGCGAATAATCGGGCGGAAGGATAAAGTTATAATAATAAATAGCGCCGAATACTATAAATAACAAAAAAAACGCATACTTAAACAATTCTTCGGACATTTGAAGATAATAACCGCTCTTGTAACCGCCGTTTTCGTTATTATTCATAAACGCCTTCTTTTCACTGATTCATTATTAATATTTAATGAAACCTTTATTGGTCAATTCGGACATTATACCGCGGGTGCGCGCGTTATTCGCTTTTAAATAATTGCCGATGAATTTCTTTTTTGAAATTAATGTTTTTAAAACCATATCCCTGTAAACCGACTCCGCTTCTTCAACGCCAAGAGAGGCCGTAGGAAATATAATTTTACACTGATCGTTTTCGAGCACGTCGAATTTAGTTATATTATAACGCTCGCGGCATTTATCGAAATATTTAGTTTTATAGTGGGCGAGCATCGTGTTCGGCCCGATCACGTCGCAGTGCCTGACCATGAAATCGAGGTTCTCCCTTAATGTGGCCGCGCTGTCATGATAATCGCCCCACATCATCATGCCCATCAGTAATACGCCGTTTTTTCGCAGCAGCGCCGATACCGCTTTCATTTTATCGATGGATATCGTCTTTTTAAAAGATCTCTGCACCGCGCCCGAGACGCTTTCAAAGCCGCACATTATCTGATAAAGCCCGCACGCACGGTAACGCTTGATTAAATCGGCGTTAGCCAGAATATTATCCACGCTGCTTTGCAGCCAGAAATTAATTTCGAACCCGCGCTTTTTTTCATATTCAAGCAATTCGAGAAATTCCAGATTGCGGTTTTTATCCTGCCAGAAATCGCTGTCGCCGAAGTAAAAAATGCGCCGGCCGTAAGCGGTATATAATATTTTAATTATATCAAGACATCTTTTAGCGCTAAATCCGCGCCATTTATGGTTCCAGAAAGCCGAATCGGCGCAAAACGAACATTTTTTAACGCAGCCGCGGCTGAAGCTGGTGACAAACCCCACCGCACCGCCAAGCGGCGGCAACGTATAAAGGTCCATGTTAAAATATTCAAAAGCCGGCATGGGCAGGGAGTCGAGGTCTTTAATCTGCGGCGCCGGCCCGCTGTAAACGGCGGTAAATATTTCATCGAAATTAAAGGCGAAATTGCAACTGTAAAACCCGCCGTTCAATTCGCTTATATCGAATTTCGAAAAAACGGCGCGCCGCGTTTTTAAATAAGCGCAACAGCCCGAAACAAATTCTTTTAAATATACAATGCCACTAATACCGGCAATATCGGGTATTCTTTCTTCGTTAATTGCCGCGAGTAGCTGTGCAAATACCGCTTCACCCTCGCCGGCGGCGATAATATCGAAATACCCCCGCGATATAACCTCAGGCGCGTACGAAGCTAAAAAATTGCCGCCGCCTATCATCACCGCGCGGGGCGCGTATCGACGAGCAAGCGCCGCCGCGTTAAGCGTTTCGTAGGCAAACGCCGATTTGGAACCGCTTATTGCTATCACATCGGGCGCGAAATTACCGCACGCCGCAATAAGCGCCGCCGCCGGATCTAATTCGAGAGAAAGATCCAGAACGCAAATACTGGCCCCTTCTATATCGTGCGCCGCAGGAATTACCGCCAGAAGGCCGGGCGACGGCATTATACCCGGAAAGAAAGTCCAGGGCCGGTGCGGCGGGTCTATAAATAAAATCTTCATTTTGATAAAACGCCCGTTTTCTGCATGTGATAAACTGATTTTTTACTTAAATATTCAGGATAGAAATCGCTGAATTCCTGATAGTTATTCTGCGTCCAGGGCTTCATAGTGAAAAAACTCCAGCCCATCTTCACGAACATATTAACGTAAGTACGATAAAGCGTTTTTTTAGAAAATAAATAATTGCCCAGGAATTTTTTGTTAAACATTAAATGCCGGCCAACCGTCTTTTTATAGTAATAATCAGATTCTACCGCAGAAAGTTCGGCAGTGCGAGTTATGCAGTTGGTCATATCGTATCTGGTGAGATCGCGCACTTCGATCGCGCCGATTTTTTCGCATTCATCATAATAAGGCGTTCCGTGCCATGGCGTTGCGGCGTTAGGCCCGATGATATCGCAATGCTCGTTTAAAAATTCGAGCGAATCTACTAAATCCTGCATCGTATCCCATGGCGTACCCCAAACTAACATCCCCATTATTATAAATTCATGAGGTTTTAATACTTCGAGCGCGCGCATTACCGTATCTAAATCCTGAGGTTTGTTCAATATTTTGAGCCCTTTAGGCTTGGGCGTCTCGATGCCGACCATTACCTGATACACGCCGATCTTTTTCAAGCCGGCAAGCAGTTTCTCGTTTTTAATAACATTACGGCAGGTGGATTGTATCCACATTTTAATGTCAACCTTATTTTTAAACATCAATTCAATAAATTTTTCAGTACGCGCCGGATCGTGCAAAAAATCGTCGTCGCCTATGTAAAATACCCGCTTGTTATATTTATAACGCAACGTCGAAAGCGCCTCTACCATATATTCGGCGCTGTGCCCACGCCAGCAATGTCGCCACAGAAGCGTTTCTGAGCAAAACTTGCACCGCCCGGTGCAGCCGCGCGAATAAGTCGCGGTAAAACCGATATTGCCGCCGAAAGGCGCCAGCGAATAGCGGTGCATCGGAAATAAGTCGTAAGCCGGCATGGGCAGCGTGTCTAAGTCTTGAATAAACTCACGGTCAGGATTTTTAAAAGGTATTCCGTTTTTCAAATAAGCCAGGCCTTTAATTCCGCTCATATCCGTAACGCCGGTATTTATGGCTTTAAGCAGCTCCATCATCGTCACTTCGCCCTCGCCGATTACTATATAATCGATACAGCCGCCCTCCAATCCTTCGCGCCAGAGCTGATTTGAAATATAACCGCCCGTTATAACCTTTGCGTCCGGTAAAATTTCACGCACGAGCCGCGCGCAGTTCAAAACATCGTACCAGAAGCTCGGAAGAGAACCCGGAATACATACCACATCCGGCCGCTCTTTTTCAAGATCGGCGGCCGTCTTATCCCACGGCCGGCTCGTTTCGCCGTAAGCGTCGTAAACTTTAACGTTAAAATCACGCCGCGCAACCGCCGCAAGATATATAAGCGCCGGATTAGCCGTCAGGCCGCGAAAAAATTCCCACACTTTATGGATAGGGTCTAAAAATAATACTTTCATATAAATCGCTCCTTTAATTAATAACCTGTCCGTACTCTGCGTGCTTGAACAATTTTTTAGCGTATCCAAAGCGCGCCGCGAAACTTTCAAAAGCATGTATCCACACTAATTTAACATAGGCCCGCTGGTTGAGCCTTAAAAATTTATTTTTGCTAAACATCTTTAAATAAAAACTATAGTTGAGATTAAAAAAATTGAATAATTCGAATTCATAAACCCGCTTCGTGGTCTCATAATCCATATCGCCCGCCGGCATTATTACATGCGCCTGATCGTAGAGCGCGTAATCGGTCACGTAAATATTGCCCTTCTGCTTCATCTCGTCGTAAAGCGGCGTTCCCGGATACGGCGTCAGCGGGCTCGGACAGACGAAATCGGAAAAACGGCCGAAATATTTAAGGCCGGCGCGCAGCGTTTCGCGCGTGTCATACTCAGTGCCCCATACGAGCATCGTCATAAGTAAAAGCCCGTTGGCCTTTATTATCTTCATCGTCCTGTCGATAACTTCAGGATTCGAGTATGGTTTTTTTAAATTTTTCAATACGGACGAAAAAGGCGACTCTGCGCCTATCATAATTTCAAAAAGCCCCGCCCGCTTTAAAACCGGAAGCAAATCCTGGTTTTTAACGACGCTGCCGCAGCAGGACTGTATGTGGAATTTAATCTTTAACTTTTTATCGAATATAAGTTCGGCAAATTCAGCCGCCCATTCGCGGCTGTATAAAAAATCCGTATCGCCTATTACGAATATATCGCGGCCGTATTTATTATAAAGCAGCTCTATCTGGCCGACGGCATACTTAGCTGACGGCTTGCGCATCGTATAATTCCATTCATAGGCTTCTGAACAGAATTTACAGCGGTTATTGCAGCCGCGGCTGAAAACGACGCCGAAAGCCCTGCTGCCGCAAAAAGTGGACGAGGCGTACCTGTGCATCGGATAGAGTTCGTAAGCCGGCAGAGGCACTTGGTCAAGATTTTTAATATGCGCCCGCGGCGGCGTTTTGATAAACTCACGGCTGTTCATATATGCCAGCCCGTCGATCGATTTAAGTTCCGCTTTATATTTAT
>DIVV01000001.1 GCA_002423385.1 bacterium UBP16_UBA6123 | reverse complement strand
TCAGGGAGAGTAAAGGGGGCACGGGGGAAAAGAGAGGGCCATTGGTCCTTTCTTTTCCCCCGTCGCGTTCCTTCGTTCTTGGGCGGTCTTAAATAATTGTGGTTTTAAAAACATAACAATACTACAATTGAATAATTTTTAGTTGAAAATTTTGGTTATAACTGTTATAATAGCCTTTATTAAAATAATTAATAAAAAGGGAGGCAGTTATGGATCATCAATTTAATTATTTTCAGCGCGAAGCCGGTCAGGGCTCGATGAGTGCGGCGGCTATAGCGGCTGAGCAGCTTAGTTTCATGAATAAGGTTTATATGTGGATGGCGGCCGCGTTGACACTTACGGCGCTCACGGCGATGTATGTATCTTCGAGCGTACCTTTACTGAAGATGATTTTCGGCAATCCCGTCATATTTTACGGATTGATCATAGGCGAACTCGCGCTTGTATGGTATCTTTCAGCCGGAATTAAGAGGATGTCGGCCCAGGCGGCGACTTCCGTGTTTTTTTTATATGCATTCGTCAACGGGTTGACGCTTTCGGTTGTGTTTATAGCTTATACTTCGGCTTCGATAGCTTCCACTTTTTTTCTTACTGCGGCAACTTTTGCTATAATGAGCGCTTACGGTTATTTTACTAAATCGGATCTTTCGACTATCGGTAATTTATGTTTTATGCTTTTAATCGGACTTATAATAGCCTCTATTTTTAATATGTTTATGGCCAGCTCCACTATTTACTGGATTACCACATATCTTGGAATTTTTATTTTCGTCGGTCTTACTGCTTACGATACTCAGCGTATAAAAGAGATGAACGTTATCGGCAACGAGGGCACCGAAGAAGATCAAAAAGAAGCCATAATGGGCGCTTTAATTCTTTATCTCGATTTTATTAATCTATTTCTTTATCTATTGAGACTTTTTGGCGATAGAAGAAATAATTAGGTAATAGAGGAATTAACTAATTATGATTAAACAGCATCGGTAAAATAATTAAAATAAATTTTTTGGTTAAATCAAGGCAGTTTATTTTTATAAAAATATATCAAGTTAAATTCAAATCCGGGCCGAAATAAAATTTCGTCCCGGATTTGTTTGTGTTGATTGCTCAACAAAGGGCATTAGCCCACTTAACTTGAAATAAAAATGAACAATTTTTAAGCACTGCGAACAAGCGCCTGATTAAAAAATATTCACTATGATTAAATGTTGTTACATATCTACCGAATAGTAATGTTCATCCTGTTCGGTTTCATCATTGACAGGCCAGTTGGTTATGCCGTCGAAATCGACTGTTATTACACACTTTTCATTACTCTGCATACTGATAGCACCTCCATTGCCTGATAATTATCGCATCTTAAGTACGCTAATAATAGAGCAATTATCGTGCCGAAGGCTCGTTTTCTACTTGTTGAAAAAATTGAATATGAGACGCCAGTTATAAAGTATGCTGTCGGTATTAACGAGAAGGCTTATTACAAATATTATGAAAGGGGTTATGAAAACCGAGAAGAATTTAATTATATTGTTGATATTAAAGGGCCATACGGGCATTTTTTCGACTATGGCGTATAGATTATCGACCATTATTATTTCATCGGCGGAGTCTAAATCGTAAATGCCTTGTTCGCCGGCGCTTTTGATAAGTTTGTAATAATAGTGATTTGAAGTATTTTCAAGATTTTCAAGCGCTTCGTCTTTGACCCGGCGCATTTTTTTATGAGCTGCGTAAAGCGAAGCGAAAAATATGAAGAAAGTAAAAATATAAAAAATGAAGTAAAATAAAACGAAGCGCTGCGAAAAAGGATCGAAAATCAGAAGCAGTGAAAAATAGAGCATGACTAAAATTAAAAAATAATTGACGGCCATCGAAAGAGAGCCGATATAGCTCAGACCGCCTGCGTGGTCAGGATGCATGGGGCGGATATTAATGTCGAATGTGAGAATTTTTTGAATCAGCCAGATGGTTATGCAGCACTTATAAACGATCGTGATAATCATGGCAAAATTCAAAAAAACGAATATAGCATCGTAAAAACCCGTGATGCCGCCTTCGATACCGAGCCAGGAAGTTTTGCGGCAAAAAAATATATAAACGCTGATTGCCGCCGCAAAAATCAAACTGGCCGAGGTTATATAGTAGTTATTGAATCTCCTGTCGAATATATCTAGAATTGCCCGGTAGGCGGGGATATCGTTTTCGCGGATAATTCTTTTAGAGTCGATTACGGAGGTAGCCGTTGAAATTTTACTATAAAGATTAGTTATAAGTCCCGCGCCGGCGGGCGCCAAAATTCCCATGCAAAGGTTGTCTAAAATATAACCCGGCATGGGACCGCGGCCGCCGCCGCCGCCGAATTGCCCGGTTAAAATACCTATCAGATAAGTTAAAACATAGGAAACGAAAAAATAAAATAAAACGGTATAAAATGGATTGTTTTTAGTGAAATAAGACAATCCTTTATAAATTACATCCGTCTTATACGCCGTAACCGGTTTGATATGCTCCGCGGTCTGCGCTTCCGGCGGACAATGGCCGCCGGACATGTAGTTTCGCGTTTCTTTTTCTTTCATTCAATAAATCGCCCGATAGCGCTTTTGAAATAAAGGCTATCCTTTAAAATAATTGTTGTGATCGTTTAAAACTTCCTGCATTAAATTGTTATATTCGCCCCTGTTGATATTGCCGTCCGAGTCGATTTTTTGCTGAAGTCTCTGCATGAATTTTGCTACGAGTGAATTCGAAATATATTGCTTTGACATATACTATCACCTCATAAGCTGATATCGGCATATAAATACCTTCATTAATTTATTTTTTTAATTTTTAAAAATAAATTTTTCATGGCTTTTGTTTTTTATGATATCGGTTATTTCGAAGCGCATGGGTTTGTAGCCCTTATAATCTATAAATAGATCGAGCTGATCGCGTGTATGTTTCGAGGAATATTTCGCATCGGATGCGATATAGCCTGACTGGCCCGGAGGATTCAAGTTATGCGCGATGGTATATCCGCGTCCCATTTCGATAAAATGGTTTTCGGTTCCGCGGTTGACCATAAGGGTTTCGATTGAATTTGTCGCGGCGCCCTGAGGCACGCTTAAAAAGTTATTGGTTTCAAACACTAATTTATTGACGGGTTTAAGCCATTTAGAAGTATCGCTGGTTTTATACCGGCTTTCGAGCGTTTTTAAGGCGCGCTCGCAGGCCGCGCTGATTATGGTTTTAAGGCCGTTGCCGCCGGTGTAATCGTGGCTTAATTTTTTCGGGCCGGATGAGATTTCATCTTTTAAAGCGTAATAAAGAAGTATCGACTGCGTCCAGAAAGTTTCCGAATCGACTGTCCAGAGCATATCTTCGAGTTCATCGGAGAAAAGTCCGCCCATAACTTCGCGCCACAATTCGTCAAAAACGGCCGTGGCGGGCGAGTCGTAACGGCCGTCACCGTCGTCGTCGCGGCGTTGATAGTTCCATGCGCTTAAAATATTAAAAACAGTTTTAAGCGATTTATTTTCATCCGGGCTGCATTTTTGATTGAAAAAATCCAGCATCATGGGCGCGAAAATATAGGCGCGTAAATCGGTATAGCCGATAATTTTTTGAAGCTCGTAAAGATCTTCCGTTTTATACTTTTCTTTTTTACGAAGAAAATCCTGAATCAGGATGGTGCGTTGATCCGGGCCCCATTGCGTGCTTAAATCGCCGTTTCTGAAATCGGGAAGCGGTTTTGAGTTCCAGTTGGCGATAAAGCCTTCGACCTCGTTTTTAGATGAAGGATTGTTCTGCGGCGGGCTGAAGCCGAGCCATTCGGCGGAGCCGTCTCCGCAAAGAGGGAGGCGGTCGTCGAAAGCCGGGTTTCTAAGAGGATACAGGCCGCTTAAATAATGGTAACATCCGCCCTTGCGGTTTATGGCGAGCATATTTATCGATATCGGGTTTTTGGAAAAGTGATATTTAAGTTCGCCGAAGTTTTTAGCGTTGACTGCCATCATCCACTCGAACATCGAAACGAGTTCAGCCCCTTCCCATGCGCGTCTTTTTGAATAGGCGACGCCCGTTTTTTTATCTATTTGAAACACCGGCCCGTGGACGCTTCTTAAAAATTCGACTTTTAACGGATGCTTGCGGCCTTTAACTTTAATTTCAAAACTGCGTTTTTTAAATTTAATATATTCGTTATTATACATATACTCGCCGTGATTTTTCGGGTTAAGTTTTTCGATGTAAACGTCGGTTAAATTACCGACGCCCGCCGTGGCGGTGAATGCTATGTCGCGATTCATGCCGAACATGATATTCATATAACAGGGCGTCGTCGTGCCGATTATATCTATTTCGGGCGAGTGCAGTCCGACTTCGATAAGATAGGCCGGGTTGAAAAAGCCCATCTGAGGGCCGGAAGCGAGCATAGCCGCGCCGGATTCGGAGCGGCTGCCTGAAACCAGATATGTATAGGAGCCGAGTTTAACCGGCAATCCGAGGCTCGTGAGGGCTTTTGCATTTGAAAGGCGCGCCGCGCGGAAGCTCGAGGCCGCTTCGTATGAGAAGAATTCAGCCATGCCGTGATTTTTATAATGCGCCGCGCGAAGATTTTTGGCGGCGCTATTGTTATTATTGTTGTTATTGTGATTGCTATTGCCGGTGTTGCCATTAATATTGCAGCCGGGGCCGCAGCCTTCGTTAGTATCGGTTATGGTGCTTGGAGAGTTTTCGTCGTTTATGGGCACTATATCGTTAAATATTTCGAGGGCTTTTTTTTCGCCGAATTTTACGGTAAGTTTCTTTAATAAGGCCATATTGTCCATTTCTGAAGTGAAATCGGAGTATCTGACCGCCATCGTGCCTATATAAACTGAAGCTACGTCCGCGCGCGTCCAGAGCTCGGGCTTAAATTTGAATTCGTTGAATTCGCGGGGCATCATAGCAGGTTTTTTATTTATTTCGCTTATTTTTTTATTTATTCCGGCGGCAAACATTTCGAGTATTTTTATATATAAAGGATCGAGCTTAGCGATACGCTCCTCTATTTCGGCGGCGCAATAACCGTCGCGAAGTGCGGCTTTATCGACTTCTATAAATTTTTTGCCGAATATTTCCGACACTCTGCCAGAAACCGAACGGCGCAGCGTTTCGATTTGAAAAAGACGGTCTTCGGCTGTAATATATCCGTATCCGAAATAAAGATCGAAGATATTTTTGGCGTAAATATGCGGCACGCCGAACTCATCGCGTATAATTCTTATCGAGTTGTACGAATCGTTTAAGATTATTTCGCCGGGCGCGGGAAGTTTTGGGTTGGGATTCGCGCAGACCGGCCGTAAAGTTATAAGAAATAGACCCAAAACGATAACATGGGTTAAAATTAATAAAATAGTAACCCTTTTCATTTTGAACTTAGTGTATGTTATCATAAACCACTCCTTTATAGTTATATGTTTTAATTACTTAACTTAATTTAATTTTACTTAATTTAACTTAACTTAACTTAACTTAGCCTAGCTTAACTTAACTTCATTTTTTTGTTTAATATAGTTCTATATTACAGGTATAATTTTAAAAAGACGTAAGCGGTAAGCATTCCGAGCGCCGCGCCGGCGAGTATATCCGAAAAATAATGTAGTTTAAGATATACTCTCGTCGATGTTATAAAAGCCGCGAATATAAAAAGGGCTATAGTGGCATATATTCCAAAAAACGGATAAGCCGTGACGCAGAATAAAAAATTTCTCATCGCGTGGCCCGAGGGGAACGAATAATTTTCAAGCATTGGCACGATGGCGAATTCCTTTGGCATATCGCCTATGGGACGGCGTCTTTTGAAGCTGAGCCGAACCGCGTATAATATTAAAACGCCCGCTATGGTGGAGTAAAAAGTTATAAGGGCGAATGTTTGGAAAGGCTCATGGCAATAAAAATAAAAATATAAAAACAGGGGGATATGCAGCAACGCATCGCCTAAGTGAGTAAGCACGGCCGCGGCCCGTTTTAAGCCGCCGTAGTTAAATCGTTCGATTAAAGGCCCGCTTATGTAATTATCTAACTTTAAAAATATATTCATAATAAATTATCCGTTCCGTAAATTATTCGTCGCAAATCATCTTAGACGGCGCATATCATTTTAGCTATGGCTTTCATTTTTTCGTAATCGCCAAGTAAAGCCGTTTCGAGAACGCCGCGCGCGTCGATATGAGAAATATTAAATTCGTCCGCGATTTGTTTGGCGTATTTATCGCGCGCCTTCATTTCGGCTTCGCCGGGTAAATTATTGCTTAAATCTAATTTTAATTCAAGTTTTGAAAATTCGCGTTTTAATTCGTCGAGTTTTAAATTCATTATAAAATAAAAAAATTCGGCGCCTGCGATTCTGTAAAGAGGCGCCAGGCATAAATTAACGGTGGTTATCATTATGAAATCGATGAAAGTAAAGGCGCCCGCCGCCAGCCATAAAAAAACAAAGATGGATTCGAAGCCGAAAAAAACGATAGAACAACTTCTGGATTTAATTAAATTAAGGGTTTTTTCGTTGCGCCCGCTACATTTTTTTTCAAGACATTTGTGAACGGCTTCGGGATTATTTACGCTTTCACCGCCGAAGTTTTCGTCATCCGAATGGTCCGTTCCATCTCGATGCGTTGAAGCGAAGTAAGTTTCGTACACGGATTTAATTTGCGCGCTGAGCGCACCGCGTTTTTTTATTGCGTCGTTATAGGGCTTCAGCCGGTCGCCGAAATCTTTTTTATATTCATTTACGATTCTGGAACTATATTCTTTTAATTTAATAAACAGCCTCTGGACGCGGTCGCTGTTTAAAATGGAATCGGCGCCCTCGATTGTTTTTTGAAGTCTTTTTATCGTTTCTTCGATATCGGTGCAGGTTTTATTTTTTTTGAAATATTCCTGAGCCGCTTTGAATTCTTTTTGCAGATGAAAAACCCGGGCCGTATCGGCGTTGGTTTCGAGCCGTGACGGCATTTGAGAGATTTTCAGCTTGACGGATTCTATCATTTTAACGCATGAGGAAAGAGCCGTGTCATAACGCTGGCCGGCGATAGACGCTAATTGTTCGAGTGCCGGGTCGAAAGCGTTGTCGAGTATAGCCTGAAGCAGAAGGTTATAATCGGTTTCAAATAGCGACTGCGCCGCTTTTATAAATTCGCGTCCCCGGTCCTGGAATGCGCATAGCCCCGCTATGGCCTGTAAATTGCAATATTGTGTCATCATGAAATCAGGGTCCGCGGCCGAGGCTTTTTCGCATATCAAAAGCGCGTCGCTGGCCAGGTCGCGGTCGCCGCGGTGGAGGGCTTTCAGCCTCGTTATCAGGGAAATAAAGCATAGAGCCATGCTTTCAAGCCGCGGAAAAATTCCAGCGGCTCCCGTCGCGCTTTTTTCAAAATAATCGCTGGCTTTTATATGATCGGCCTTTTCAAAGAAGTAATAAATGCCGAGCTGAAATAATATTATAAAATCGTCCGGGGTTAGATTAAGCGCCTGTTTGAATATTTCGACGGCTTCTTCGACGTGGCCTTTTTTATAAGTTTCTTCGGCTTTTTTCTTCAGCGCCGAGGCGCTGAGCGCTTCGACCGTGTCTTTGAAACCGCCGCCGGATGTTTCGAAAAGAGAATAGTTATGCCTGAAAATATATTCGGCGAAAGAAAAATTGGCGATGGAAAATAAATAGTTGAAATCTTTTTCAGTTTTTAAATTTATGTCGGATGCTATCGTTTTAAATAAATTGGACCGGGTAAGCGTCCAGAATATGCTCAGACGGCGGCTTACTTTAGATTCATTAGCCCTGTAATCCGATTCGTAATATAACTTTAAAAAGTGCTCACCCGCCGTTTCATTTAATATTTCAAGAATAACCCCGGTATAAGGCTTATCGAAATAATTCAGCCGCGAGATTATCGCGTCTATTACGTTTTTTTTATATTTAATCTGCCGGTATTCAAGCATGTTTTTCAGGTGGAATTCGCCCATTGTCATTCCTCACGCCATCTTAAGTATTTTTCGAATATATTAGAGGCGAAAATTGTCAAAAGAATTGAAATAAAAATATATATGACGGTTATTACCGCATAATCCGCTATTCCGTAGATTATATTTATGTTTTCATTAACCGGGTAATATGAAGACGAAGACTGTGAGCGGTGTGTAATTGAAAAATTATACCAGACTTCGATAGGCGATAGGCTGCTGAAAAATTTAGCGTTATGAGTATAATAATGCCTGAAGCCGAATAGATCGTCGATTGAATATATTAAAAAATGGATCGCGAAGAGGAAAAAATAAAAAAAAGAATTCGCCGAAGCGTTCTTTTTAAATAATATCGATATTAATATTCCTGAAGAAATATAAAATGCGGTAAAACCGGTCCACATGAATAATCCGCCGAAGAGTTTTAAAAAATCCATATCGTTTGTGAAAGTCAAAATAAACGAGAAAAACAGGTATGGCGAAGTCAGCATCGTTATATAAACCATCGCTGATATTATTTTGCCGTATATAATTTCGAAACCCGTGGCTCCCGACATTCTAAGAAGCGTTAGAGTTTTTTTTTCTTTTTCTTTGACTATCGAGCCTGTGGCATATGCGCCGCCCGCGAGCGCCGAACTCGCGCACGCGATTATAATAAGAGCGTTGAAAAAGCCTTCGCGCGCGTTCGGGTAATCGTTGTGCATGAAAAAAAACGTGAATAAAAAACCGACTGAAATCACATAATAAATTATCATCCGGGTAAGATTTTTTCTTAACTCGAATATTAAATCGATGAATATGAGCGGCGATATTGAATCCGCTATTTTTTTTAATTTTTCTTCCATGTTATAACCTGTATCCGTTAAAATAATAACCGTTAATTCAGATAAACTCTTTAAGTAAAAATTTTATAACCATTTATGCTGGAGCTTGCGGTAGGCCGAAATAATCAGTAGAATGAAAACTAATGAAACGACTCCGTAAAAAGCCATGATTTTGAACGTTTCTTCGTAGAAAAAACCGTAAATCAGATTTTTACTCGAATATTTTGAAAGATTGAGGTTAAAGCTGGTATAACGCCCGCCGGACGTTCCTAAAAATATCGCCTCTATGGACATAAAGGGGTTGATATAAGACGAACTTAAAATATATCCAAGGCCGATTTGGTGAAGATAGGCGGAGGCGAAGCTTAATATGAATAATAATAAAAAAAAGAAAAAATAAGAACGGCTGATAGCTTTGTATGAAGTTGAAGAAATAACCGAGAAAAACATTGCCCACAGGCTTACCGCCATCGATATCGAAAGTATTATAATATATCCCTGTATTATTTCACTTAACGCGAATCCGCCTAATTTGTAAAGCGCGCCGAAAAGAGGAATGGTAATAACGATTAAATAAATTGTATAAAAAATTCCGACCTGTATTTTGCCCCAGATTATATCGAACATGGATAACTGCGTTACCGCGAGCGCCGAAAGCGTATTTTCTTCTTTTTCGCGCGTGAAGGTGGTGGCCATGTAAGAGGGGAGCAGGACGAATATAAGCGTCATCATGACGCATAAAATACCGATGGCCGTGTAACGGCTGGTTCTTATTAAATCTATTACGCCGTAGCTGGACGAATAATGCGCGGGCCACGAACTTACCACAACGAAGATCAAAATGCTCAGATAAATGGTTATCCAGCAATATGTGCGCGCTCTTCTAAACAGCGTTATGACCTCACGGTTTAAAATAGGATTTATCATCATATCTATCGTTTAATCCTCCCGCCATTTAAGGTAGCGTTCAAAAATTTTAACGGTTACAATCGTTGTTAAAGCGGCAGCCATTAAATAAATAACGGCGCTTTCAGTGTATGATAACTGGAGTATTATATTGTGAGAATAAGGATGAAAGTTATAATAAAGTTCCGAACTTATGGAATCAAAATAATTTTTCCACATTTCAAGAGGTGAAAAAGCTGAGAAAAGTTTGGTTGCCGACCGCCTGAACAGATAATAAGAACCGTATTTATCGTATATTAAATCGTCGATGACAAAAAAGCCGAAGTGGATAAATAATAAAAAAGTCGCGGCAAAAGATATGCACGAATAATTTTTTTTAAATAACACGGATATTAAAATTCCAGAGCAGGTAAAAAATATTATGGCGGCCGATAGAACTAAAAGGCCGCGAAATATAATAGCATAAGTTACTCCGCCTAAAAGCGGACAGGCTAATATAAGCGGCGCGAAAGGCAGAAACAGCAGGGCTATAAAGCATAAATTGACGGCGATTTTCGAAAAAATTATTTCGAACGGGCTTAATCCGCTCATGCGCAGAAGCGTGAGCGTCTTTTTTTCTTTTTCGCCCGCGATTAAAATAGAGGCGTGTGCGGTTGAAACAATGGTTGAAACGAATATCATGCAGATCATAATTACCGTGAAAAAACTGTTGCCGTAAGAATAGCCGGCGGCTTCGGCTTCGGGCGGCCACTGGCCGAATAAGAAGCATGCGCATATTATAAGGGCGGATATTGAATACGATACATAACTCGCGTGATTTTGCCTGTAAATGAATTCGAATATCAGCGCAGGAGCTATTGAATTATATATCTTTTTCAGCGCTGCGGGCATCTATGAAACCTGGCCTTTCGTTACTTTCATGAATATATCTTCCAGGTTGCCGCCTTTGTCGAAAAACGACACTACCGGAATGCCGCTGTTTATTATGTGTCTCAAAAGATCGGCGAGCGCCTGATCGTCGGCGTGCATTTCAAAAGTGAAAAATTTTTCGAGAACGGCGGGTTCGATATTAGTGATTTCAGGCATTGATTTTAATATGTTTTCACACTCTTCGAGTTTATCGAGAACTTTAATTTTTATATGCCTGCTTACGCCCTGGCTTTTAACCACGTCTTCGATGCTGCCCGAAACAACAAGCCGGCCGCCTTCGATTATTCCGACGGAAGTGCAAAAATCGGCTAACTCGGTGAGTATATGCGATGAAACGAATATAGTTTTTCCCATTTTGCGCAATTCGTTTAGAAGCATTCTCATTTCGACGCGTCCGCGCGGGTCGAGGCCTGAAGCCGGTTCGTCTAAAACAAGCACCTGCGGGTCGTGAATAAGTGTTTTAGCGAGGCAGAGCCTCTGCTTCATTCCGCGCGAAAGCCCGCCGACGGGCGTGTCTTTTTTTATTGTCAGCTCGGTTAATTCGAGTATGTCGTTAATGATGGCGTTGCGTTCTTTATAGGGTATTTTATGGCACGCCGCAAAAAAATCGAGATATTCGAATACTTTTAATTCTTCGTAAAGGCCGAACAGATCCGGCATATAGCCTAATATGCGCCTTACTTTGTAAGGCTCTTCGACGACGTTTATGCCGTTTATTTTGCATAGGCCCGCGCTCGGGTTTAAAAGAGTGGAAAGTATTTTTATCGTAGTGGATTTTCCCGCGCCGTTCGGGCCTATGAAACCGAATATTTCGCCTTTTTCAATAGATAAATTCAGGTTATTGACGGCCATTAATTTGCCGTAGTATTTGTATAAATTTTTAATTTCTATCATGGCGCGCTCCGTTTAAATTTATAATAATTACAGTTTTATGATCGCTATGGAACCTAAGTCGTTAATATCGCAGCCGGACGTTTTAATCGAATCGCCGAGCGGCGTTCCGCCTTTTTTTATATAACCGACCATTACCGGCGAAATCGAGCTGTTTCTGGCAATATACATAGCGGCATAGCTTATAAAATTCTTTTTATAGTAACCGTAATTGTAACCGTTATAATTTAAATTTTTCGGAAGAAAGCCGCTTATGGTTTCGGATATATCGTCGAAGTGATCGTTAATTTGTTTCGCCGAGTTGAATTTTTCAGGCTTTTTGAACGCATCGGAGGCGTTGGCCGTATTGGCGCCGGGCGGCAAATTACCGAGCGTGAATATTCGGCCGCAGTAATATATTTTGCAGTTAAGAAGGTCGAGACCGGTGTTATTGACTATGGATAGAAGTTTTTTAGCTTTTTTCGCGGCGGCCGCGGCTTTAATAAAAGGCAGGATCTCATCCGGTTCGTTTTTGAATGACTGCATGGCGTTTGAAGAATTTTTCGCCGATGATTCGGCGTATGAATCGGCCGATTCCTGAGAGTAGGACGGGCTGAATCTGGCGTCGAAGTCGCTTTGCTTTACTATGGCGTATTTAGAAAACTTATAGTCCATCTGCGGATGGATCAGCTTTATGGTGTCTTCGTTTATGATTATTTCGCCCGCGCTCTGGCCGTAATAGCCTTTGGTACTGCTTATCAGCGTGGCCCGGCCGGTATCCAGGTCGTATTCGCCCGATGACATCGGCGGCATAAGTATAGCCACGTTCGACACCAATTGCAGTTTCATGGCCGGATTGTCGATAAGCATTAAGTTAAGTTCCGCAATTGAAGATTTGTTTAGCAAAAATACCGCGCCGGAAAAATTGAACAGAGTGAAAAAGAATAGCGAGGCGCCGAGAGGAATTATAATTAATTTAGTCATCGTGACTCTTTTTCTGACCGAAAAATAAAATATAGGCCCGATAATCAGGGCGAATGATACCAGTAATAAAAATATGACCCATATCGAAGGCGGTTCGATAATAAAATGACTGAACTGTTCGCAGTATTTGCTAAATTGTCCCGCGAGGCTCGATATTTTACTATTTTTATTTGATTCCGACTGTTTTAATATGCCGGCTATATTTTCTTTAAGATAATCGATACGCCCTATATCTATTTGTGAAATATCGAAGGCGGCGTAGTAAACTATTCCAGAGCCGAGGCGGGAATGGGCTATCAAAGGGATTATACGCCCGTCAGTCGCGGTTAAATTAAGCGTAGCGGAAGCGTTGCTTTTAATTTCGCCCACGCTTAAAGGAATAAGGGCGCCCTTGAATTTTTCGGATTGAATGCCGTTAATATTTTGCGCCGCCGCGTATTTATAAAAATCGCTTCCGTCGACGACCTCGCTGCCTTTGATAGTTACCGGCAAAATACCGGCCAGCTCCGATGCCGATATTTTTGATACGAACCCGCCATAGCTGAACATTAACGCGCCGCCAGCCGCCGCGTATTCGATTAACGCCCGCTGCTGAACGGGGTTGATGAGCGAGGCGTCCGCTCCGTTGATTATTACGAGTGAATAAGGCTCGTAGCAGGCAAAATTATCGAAGATTTCATCCGCTTTAAGTTTATGCACTATAATCGAGGGATTTTCGGAAGCGGCGGAAGAGTATGATGAATGAACGCCTGAATCCGTCGTTGCGCTGCGTTTCTGAGTTATTGGTATATTTTTTAAATCGCTAATATAGGAGTGCGATTCGGATATGTTCAATATGTAGTAATCTTTAGTCTGATTAGCACTTATATTGATTTTTTCGTCGTATATCACTATATTCGAAGAATTGATTATACTTACCTTGACCGAATAGATGTAGGTTTCGAATTTCGTATTCACGCTGTATTTTTTAGAGGAAAGCGCGCCTACGAATACGTTTATTATCCGGTAATAATTTCCGGCCGCCTCGATTAATATTTCGCCTTCGAAATTAGATGAGGTTGCGTTATTTACCGTTATATTCACGGGATTTAAATGTAAGGGAAAAAATGTATTGTCAACGCCGACGTCAGCCGATAAGGTGATATCGTTTTGAAGGCTCATTGGAAGTTTTTTAACTTTAGCGGACTGTGCGTTAAGGGCCGCGCCGCCCGGAAATAAAATGAAGCAGACGGTAAGCATCGCCGCTAAAGCGCAGGCATATAAACGGCGGCGCGCCTTTTTTTCAAGGTTATTATCCGGTTGTTTTATTATCCGCATCATATTTTCACGCTCATTCGTATTTGATCGAAATATCAAAATTGACCGACTTTTGTTTCCAGTTTAACGCCGCGTTGTTTATAAAAAAAATAATTTCGCCGCCAGCGTCGTATAAATTATAAATTAAGTAGTGACTCAAATTGATGATTTTGATGGTTAGAATTCCATCCGCTATATTATAACTGAAATTTCTCTTATTGTCATGTATTATATTAAGAAAAATATTGCCTTTATAAATTTCATCGGCTTTGTATTTTATATATGATGAATTCGGCGGCAGGTCGTTAATTTTAAAATTATCCGAAAACGATTTTATAAAAAACTCGGCGAATTTTTCTATTTCCTCTCGCGTGGTTCCGGCTGGTATTTTAATGTCGATATATGCGCACAAATCCGTATCATTGCCCGCTCCCGCGTTTAATAATAAATTTTTATAATGCGTCGAATTAAAACTAAAGCGCGTATAAAGCGTCCCGGTAATATTGAGGTTTTCTTTAGCGAATGAAAAATCTGGTATGACGGTTTTTTTTTCGTCGATAAAATTAAGAGGCGAGGCGGTTATATTCAATTTTTTATATTTATTAAAACCAGTTGGGTTTATTGAGCCTCTTCGCGCGGGATTTTCTTTTAATTTAAATTCATCGTTGCTTAATATAAAAATTACCGGCTTTGATTTATCGTCATTTTTTTCATTGTAGTCATTTATCGCCTTCTGCATTGTATAAGTTAAGGCGGGCGATAAGGCGAGCAGTTTTTTAATTTCGCCGGCGGCGTCGTTAAAATTGAGAATACGGGCGTTATCGAATATATATTCGTTTTTGCCGTGCGACGCTTGCGGCGCGGTAAAGAAACCGCGCGGAGTTTTTACCAGCAGGGCCGCTTCGCCAGAAATATTCAAATTATCGAATGTATCGGGGCTTATGCGGACGCTGAAATAGTTTTTGCCGGTCGGTCGAAACGCCTTTATGGACATCGGAGAATTATTGACGCCCGGCTGTTTTATATTCTGCACGGCTAAGATTATCGGGTAAAAAATCAACGGGTTATAAATATTTAATTTAAATCCGTTTTCAGTATGGAAAAATTCAATTTTGTTCGAATAACGCTTTGAATAATTGCGGGATATAAAGCGTCCCTCGAATTCAATCTCGCTTTTGATTTTATCGCCGGCCCAGATTTTATAATAAACGGTTTCGTACACGGGGCCGTAAAAACCGTCGGATATCTCGCTAAAACCCAGAGCTTCCGGCGGATAGTCAACGCGGGTTAAAAAATAAACTGTCGCCGCGAGGCATATGCAAAAAAAACAGGTAACGCCTATTAATTCGATAATATAGCGCCCGCCGGTTTTATTTTTGGCCGCGCGAATATAAACGCCGGTTAACGCCGAAATATAAATGAAGATAAAAATTATAAAATATGAAATAGTAAAAGGCCACGGGTGATCTTGCGGGTTATAGACTATCTCCTCTGGCGTTTCGCCGGTTATTAAGGGCTCGCTCGACGGCGTGCCTCCGTACAAAGCGGTCATTAGTATATAAGCGTTTTCGACGGATGTGTTTAAAAGTTCGTCGGAAAAATCGTATGGCAGGTAATAAAATACGCCGCCGCCGAAGCGCCGCATTATTAATTTGGAGCCGAATAACGAAACCGGCTTTTCGATAGCGCCAGCGGGATTATTTTCGCGGCCGGAAATTAAAACCGGGTTGTCGCCCGGTAATACTAAAGATTTTTGAGAGGTTCCCGGGTTTTGGACACTCTGCGCGTTTGGCCATACGGATATCAAAGAGACGTCCCATGGCTCTTCATGAAAAATATAAGAGCCGCTTTGATAAGGGCGCGCGCGAACTCCGGCTATCGAATTGTCGAATGAATAGAGTTTCGAACTTGAAATTTGTGCGCCGAAAATTTCTTTTATAAATGAAGCGTTTTCGACGGATGGCATTTCACTCATTCCACCGCCCGATATTATAACCCGTCCGCCTTCTGCCGTATAATTTTTTAGAATATCGGCGAAGCCTGGACATGCCGAGGCAATGTCGAAATTATTGAGTATCAGGGCTTTGAACGCTTTATAGCAAACCAGATTTGAAGGGCCGTTTTCGAAACCAGTATTTATTATATTTGCCGGTTTTTTCCTTCTCATGTAACCGGCTTTCGAGTTCAGGTAGCCAATCGTGGATGCAATTTTTCTAAATTCGTCGTCTTTAAAAGCGCCGACGGCAAAAGAATCGTTTTCAGGCGAAAAAGATTTTGCGGCGAATGTTCCTCCGAAAATTATTTTGCCGCTTTTATTTTTAATCGAATAGTCTATCATCTGCCTGTTAAGCATGAATGGAAAAGATTCATGGCGCGTTATTTTACGCGGCGGTAGAACGATCGATGCGTTTGCGGGAACGTCGCCGCGGTCTTTCGACGATATTTCGATTTTGGCTTCGGCGGTCGAATCCGAAGAATTATAAAAATCGAATATAATCGCCGAAGGGCGTCCTAAGATGAAATTGTTATTTAAGCCGGTGCCTGTGTAAAGCAGAGTTATGCCGTCTTTTTTTTCAAATACTCCCGACAGGCCGTAATTAAAATTGCCTGTGGTTAATATTTTAGTCTTTGCATCGTAAACGCAAAAATCGTCAAGGCCGCTTTGAAGTTTATTATAGGCGCCGGCCGCCGGCTGGTCGTAAAAAAGTACGGCCGTAACCGTGCCGTCGGCGATGAACGGGTTTTTAGCCGTGAATTTTGCCGCGATTTTATCCTTGAAAGGAAAGGTCATGTGGTTAAAGCATTTTTGAGTTCCGATTTCGGGAGTGATATAAAAATTAAAGGCCGTATTTAAAAGCACGGCGAGCGGACTGTTTGTAAAATTACCGATTAATAAAATGTCGCGGTATTTGAAAAAATCATTTGTGTTGAAAATATTGTCTGATTTAACGTTCTTGCCCGCCTGAAAAGCCAGTTCGCGGCACAGCGAATTGAGCGGGTATGAAACGGTTCCCGAACCCTCATAAATGACGAGCCTTTCGCTTTCGTCCGAATGGCCGCCGAAACGATGGATTTTATATGAAACCGGATAGACGTTTTCTTCGTCGATGCGGTATTTTATATCGCTGTAGATACCGTCTAATGCGATATTTAATTTATTGTCGCCGCGTTTTATATTAAATGATTTTTTGCAGATTAATTTATTGTCGCCGCCCTTGTAAAAACTAAAAATTATATCGATATCGCGCTGTATTTCGTCCGTTCGTTCAATAGTCATGCCGCACGAAGTGACGCCGGGCGCGGCGGAGTTTGAATCCAGTATAACGGCTTCTTTTACTTTAAGTTCGACTGCCGCCGTCGTATGATAGAACTTTTCGAAATAAAACTTTGCCGACTCGAAAGATTTTTGGTCGCGAAGCGCAGTTATAGAAAAAAATCCACTGTTCGTGGAGAATAAAAATTTTTTAAAATCATTGACCGTAACGGTTTGCTCCGCGTATTTTTCAAGGAATCCGGCGATTATATCCGATTCTTTCATTTCGGCGGCCTTAGCCATAAAGTAAAGCAGGTTTTTTAAAACCATCATTCCGCGGTAATATATGAGCGTTTGATAAGCCGGGCCGCCCGCGGCAGCTCCTGCGGCTTCAATAGATATTTCGCCGGTTCCCGCCGCCGTGCGGTATGAAAGGTAGCGCCGCCTGGTTTCTTCGTATTCGCGATGGTAATTATTTGCGTGTTTATCTTTGATGTATTCAAGCGAGGCGTATGTAGCGAAGGCTTCGTTTAAAAAATTAGAACCGGGGAATTCGCCCAGCACGAAGTTACCGAACCATTGATGAGCGATTTCATGCGCTAAAAGTTGATAATCGACCGCGCCGCCTTTAATCGCTGAAGCCGTTATATAAACGATTTCTTCAGGGCCGTAGCCGCCCGGAAAAACTTTTTCGATTTCTACGACGCTGAGTTTTTTAATGCCGTTATCTCCATAGCGTCCACGGTAATAATTAAGGATAGCGGCGGCTTCGTCAAGATGGGCTTCGGCCGCTTCGTCCTGGTTTTCGAAAAAATAGGCTGAAACGGTGTAATTATAAAGAGAAATACCGCTTCTGCTTTTTTTGATGTAAGGACCTGCCGCGAGCGTGTGGCAGCGAGTTTTTTTATTATTGACAAAACGCGTGACGGCGAGGCGTTTTTGTTCGCTGGTGGTACTTAATATTTTATTTAAAATTTTTCCGCCGGCCGCTTCCTCGATTTCTCCCTGTGAAATTATCTGCCAGTCGTCATAATGAGTTATATGAATTTCAAAAAGCGATTTCTGGTCGAATCCCGCCCGGGGAAAATAAGCGCAGAGATCGTCGAAGTAACAGCCTTCAGGGCCGATATAGGTAAAGGAATTTTTCGGGGTTATATATCTTGACGGATCGCCGTAGAACGATACGAATATTTTATCGAATTTTTGACCGGCCCGGAATTTTATAAGATCGTGAAATCTTTTGTAGTCAGGAGTTTTGCCGCCAGGATAAAGGCGGAGCGAGCGCAGGTCCATATCGGCGTGCAGGTTTAAAACGACTTCGTCGCTGTCGGCCAGCCTTTCCACGGCGGAAGCCTCTATTTCGACCTCGCCTGAAATGGTGTGCCGCTCTGGATAAAGCTCGAGCGTGAGTCTGTATTTTTCAACGCCGATATAAGTCGTTTTTTTCTCCGCCGGTTTTTCGAGCGTGAAAGCACCTGCGGTAAAGCTAAATTGATGTATAATCGATAAAGTTATGAAAATGAGAGATAAGAGAATCTTTTTTTTATCAGTCATAGAGGTTTTTAATGCTTTTGAGCACGCCGATTTTTTCTTCGGTAATTTCTTTTTGTATCTTATCGAGACGGTTTTCGACTTCGGGGGTTATGAATTTAAATTTCGAGTAATCGAGAGGGGAGAGGCGTATGGCGCCTTCTTTTATGCCGAAATTATGTTTGCCGCCGCGAAATCCTTCTTTTATGGTTCTTTTTAAAAACTCGTAAATTACGACGTCAAGTCTTTTTTCAACCGAAGTTATTACGTTATTCGGAGCGAGGGCCGACTGGTCGGAGTCGACGCCGATTACATAGCGTTTAGCCGCTATCGCGGCTTCTATTACGCCGAGACCGGCGGCGCCTGCCGCGTGAAAAATAATTACCGTGCCGTCTTTATAAAGCTGAAGGGCGAGTTTTTTTGCTTCGTCTTTATTAGCGAAGGCTGACGGATCTTTTCCGACGTAGCGTATTTCGACTTTGATTTTAGGATTGATGTATTTGGCGCCTTCGACGAAGCCGTCGCCGAAGCGTTCTACGGGCGGTATCATCATGCCGCCGAGAAAGCCTATCGGTTTTCCTTTAGAGACGAGCGCGGCAAAAGCTCCCGCCAGAAAGCCTCCTTCATGTTCGCGAAAAATCAGAGAGGCCACGTTTTTAGAATTTACGGAAGAATCGATAATTATAAAATGCGTATTCTTAAATTTTTTTGACAGTGTAGCGAAGAGCTCTTCGTATTCGAAGCCGACGCCTATCAAAAGGTCGTATTTTTGTTTTACGAAAAAAGAGGCGTCTTTGATATTTTTGTCGTCGCTCTGATAGGCGTTGAAATTCAACTCTACCTTCATATCTTTTTCCACTTTGCGCAGCCCGCCGGTGATAAGATCGTTGAATCCCCTGTCGCCGCCGCCGCCGCGCGCTAAAAAGACCGCGCACATCGAATAAGAATTGCCGGCGAGGCCTAAATAGGCCCTGTAGGCAAAAGTGAAGATTATTATCAATATTATGGCAATGATTACCGCTATGATAATGTTGCCATTTTTACGTCGTTTTTTTTCTGAAAAATTCATTTTTTAAAGCTCAAATGTGCTGCCTTCTTCGGCGGCCTCAATTTTAATGGTTTTGTTATTAAATCGCGATACGGCTAGTTCACGGGCGTAGCCGAGCATATCTTCGATTTGCGCGTCGGAGCGTGTCGGATCGTGGTGAAAAAGGTAAAGCGTAGCCACGTTCGCGCGGCACGCTACGGAAACCGCGTCATCGATGCGCGAATGGCCCCAGTTTATTTTGCCGGGATATTCGTCTTTTTTATATTGTGAATCGTAAATAAGCGCACGGGCATCGCGGCAGAAATTGACTAAATTAAGATTTTCCTGCATGGCAAGAGATAATTTTTCGATGTTGATAGGATCTTTCAATTTAGACTTAAGATTTTCATAAAAAATCGGATCGAAAAGATCGTCGGGCATTTCATGTGAATTATTTAAAAAGTAATTAACGTAAGGCTCGGAATCCGTGCAGTAAACCAGATCGCCCGAGGATGCCTCCGCCGAAAAACGGTAGCCTATGCACAAGACTGGATGGTTTAACGTTTTAGTCTGTATTTTAAGGCCGTCTATTTCATAATGGCCTTCTTTGATCTCTTTAAATTTAGATTCCGCTTTCATTTCATCGAGCTTTACGGGAAAATACTGATAGCGCATCTGCTCGATAAAAAGGTCTTTTAAACTTAAGTGGGGTTTTTGATTACCGTCGTTGATAGATGAAGTGATGGGACCGTAAACGTTGAATGAATTGCCGCCTATGAACGCCGGGGCGAAAAAAGGGAAGCCCTGGACGTGGTCCCAGTGTGTATGAGTTAAAAAGATGTTACAGGATAATTTTCCCGGTTTGTATCGCGTCAAAAGGCTGTTGCCTAACTCGCGAATGCCCGTGCCGGCGTCTAATATGATTACCTGGTCACGTTCTTTTATATATATTTCAATACAGGAGGTGTTTCCGCCATATTTAACGGTAGATTTCCCGGGAGCGGGGATCGAGCCTCGTACACCCCAAAAAGTTAACCTCATATATCACCAACTTATTTATTTTCAAATTTAAGTAATTATAAAATATATTTTACGATTTTAAATTTCATTTGTCAATAAAAATTTGACATTACTAAATTGCATTACTAAATCGCAATTTCAAATTTAAGTTAAATTTTATGATTATAATCATTGACATTACTTAGCGTTTTTAATATAATTCTTACATGGGGTATATAAGCGTGATATTTTTTTTAACCACGAAATTAAAAAAAGGCGGCGCATCGATATGCGCGGTTTAGCTAATTTGTTCAAGCAGTTAAACGCGTCGCGCGTTCTGATTATCGCCTGGGCGCTGGCGCTTTTGACGGTTCCGGGCTGTTCATGCGGGCAGCAGAAACACGAAATAAAATTTCTCGATCGCAGCGTAATCAATTCGGATGAATTAAAAAAGGAAAGTATTATTAACGCTTTTCACGCTTATCTAAAAGAGGTTGACAATAACATAACATTGAAAAAAATTAAAAAAAACGTAGGCACCGAAATTTTGCACTTCGTTACCACCGAAGTTTTGATTTTATCGCCTTATGAACAGTCCTATACCGAGGGAATGAAATATTACGTCGTATCGAAGTTCGAAGATTCGACGCGCTGTTTTAAAAGGGCCCTTTCATATCCGAACGTGCCCGCTTTTAAAACGCTTGAAATAAAATTTTTATTAATGGATTCGCTCAGGCAAAGCGGCAAAGAATCAGAGTACGCCGCGCAGCTTAACGAATACAAACAAAAATACAGGGAAATAGTCGGCGGTTCAGAGCCGGAGTTTTTGCTCAACCAGCAAAAATCGGCGATTATTTTTACGACGCTCGAAAAATCGGGAGAAAAATTGAATGCAAATATCGAAATCAACAAACAGGGACAATAATAAATATCCGGCGGCCGTTAACAGAAGCTCCCGGCGCGGCATGGTTTTTTACTGGGTGATAGGGCTTGTCGTTATTTTATACGTGATGGCGCAGTCTATCATGTATCAAATTCGGAACGAAATTTTTCTGGCTAACTATATTATGCGCGCCGAAATAGTCAATTCGGTCTGCGACGCGATGATCGAAGAAGCTTTTATGGAAGTGCGCCTGCAGATGAATGATCACAAAAAGGTCCATGGCGGCTCCGATCCTTACACCCTGCTTCGCTGCGGGTGGGGCAATCCCAAACCGCCCGCCATCGCCATAGACACTCCCGTCACTAACGCCGTAGCTAAAAAAGAATTCGGAATGAATTCTTCGGAAATGAGCGTCAGCGTTACTTACGAACAGGTATCGCCCTATAAGAAAGATCTTATGGGCAATGAACGAAAGCCTTCGTCTATGCCGCAAAAAGAATCGTTCGGAGTTTTAAAGGTAGTGGCAAAGGTTTCGCTCGGCGATTACACAAAGGCGGTTACCGCTTGCAAAGACGTTAAAGTAGTTAAAGTAGTGCCGCCGTTCCCCGATTTTTCATTATTCGTCAGAAACGGCGGTACCAAGATGTCTAAATATAACCACTGGCCTGCTTATCACGGTGTCGATTCTCTCGCTTTCCGCGTTTTAAGCGGCACGAACGCCACGAAGGCCGGTAAAATCGTTTTCGGCGGCGGTTACACTAAATACGAAGGCGAACAGCTTCTCGGTTTTAAGCCGATGCCCAAAAAAAGCCAGGTGCAGGAAGGCGAAATGCCTATAATAATCAATCTTACCAATGCCGGCGCGCTTAATTACGACGGCGGCACTCTTTTAGGGCAGTTGCGCAATAAAAACTTCAACTTCCCGGCGGAATTAAGCGGCAAGTACGATTTTTCGCGGTGTTTTCCGAGTTTCGATTTCTGGGCGCGTTCGCTTTTCGGTCAGGATACCAGCAAAGAGTCTCTTGCGGCAAGGCTAATCGAACCTTCATTGAAATCGGGAATACCTCTTCCGCCGGTCACTAAACTCACTGTTACGCCTCCGGCACCGGCTTCCGGCTCATCTTCTTCGAGCGCTTCGAAGGAAATCGAACTCGATCACCGCTGGCAGATATTGGGCGCGGGTATCGAACTCGGTTTAGACGGCGAAGATTCGCACTTAAAACCCTTTGCGCCCGGTAAACTCGCGGCCCCGGGTTATTTGAGTTATTTCGAAAATTACATTAAGTTCTGCGATACCGAAGATCGCGAATATCTTAATCCGAAATATGCCGGCATAGACCTTTTCGCTACCGATATCCGCCAGGGCCGCGATTATTTGCTGCCGCACATAACTCACGTTTACGGAAACGTGCTTACATGCAATCTTGAATCATACGCGCTCAACGTTAAAGACGACGCTTACATACTGCCCTGGGTAAATTTCGAAGATAAAGATTTTAACGCTCAAAAAAGCGTCGTGCCGAAGAAACTCGCCGAGGAAAATACCGACCGCAGCTTTATGGAATCGCTTAAAGGCATGGTCGGACTTACCGAAGCACAGCGTAGCAAGTTTAAATTTATACCGCATTTCGGTAAAAATAAAAAAGGTCAGGGCAAGCCCATCGACACTCCGCCGGGGCTGCTCGAATCGCCGACCCGCAAAGACCCGGCCACCGATCAGGTTATTGAAACCGACACTAAAAATATAGCTTACAAACACGTGATGTCGCGCCCTAAATTCGGGTCATACGACGTTTCTGAAGGGCCGGAAGTCGCTACTATCATCGACAGCGTGCCTTATAACAATAATAACGTATCGGTGAACGAGCTGGCCGAAAAATTCCCTCTCGATCTGGCGCCTGAAATGGCCTGCTACAGCTTCGCAAACGCCAAAGATTTTATTTACAACCTTTACTACATGAAAAAACTTATACCGCCCGATGAATCTGAAGACAAACAGTGGCATCTTTATCTTGACGGCATCTGGTACGTCGAGGGCATGAAGGCCTTCGAAGAACGGTTTCAGCAGTTGAGGCTTCCGCCCGACGCGCCTAACGGCGGGCCGCTCTACATTAACGGCAAAGGCGTTATAGCCTCTATATTCGGCACTGACATACTGCTCAACGGAGTAATGAAAGATGAAGCCAGCGATGACGATCTTTCACAACTGTCGGTTATAAGTGCGCCCAATCCGCTTTATGAAAAAATATCGAAACTGCCGCCTGAAATACGCGAAACTATATTTTCGTCTCAAAACGGCGATATCTGGGTGACCGACACTTACATACAGGCATCCATCTGCGCCGGCATCGGGACGCTGCGTTATAAAGACAATCCTAAAGTTACGGCCGCTACGGCCGGCGCTGTTTTTCCTTTCCACGGCCCCGATTCAAAGCCAGGCGACAGGCAGAACAGCTTTGACAGTTTTTTTATAAGAGGCAATCTCACTGTTAACTACCTTAATCTCGAAATGCTCGAAGATAAAGACGAAGCTACAAAAAAATTCGTCGGCGGCGGAACCATCGCTTACGATGAAAAAATATTTCCCGACCGCACCGGAACTGGCGATCACGATGGAAATTACGTAGTTAATTTAAGCCAGTGCTATACTTTTTACAAGATAGAAATCGTCAAGGGCAAAGAAGAAGACGATATTAAAACTGAAAATTAAAGCGATGTAATGCCCTTCGTGTGGAAGTCTATATTGGAGCGGGTTACGGCGCGTTTATTATGTAAATGGTGTCATTTATGATTAAAAGTAAAAACGAAGAAGCGGTTCGCGGCCGCAATAAATACTTTTCGTTAATATACAACCTGGCTTTCGCACAGGCTGCGCTTGCCTGTGTTTTAGTTTCGCTGACTTTCAGCGGCTGCTCATGCGGCGGCGGTGAAGACGATTTTAAAAATATTAAACATAAAGAATCGCGCACTTACGAGGCGGATGCGCAGGATGAAGGTTTCCGCGTTAAAAGCAAGCTCGCGTCGAAAAGCAATTTAACTAAGTATTACGGCTCGGGTATCGATATTATGAAGCGACGCGAAAAAAGTCAGATTATTGAAAAACTGCAATTCGATGGCGGCAAAGCTTTAAAAAATAAAGATTTCAGAGAGGCTGAATCGTTATTTTCAGAAGGAAAATATCAGGAAGCATTAAAGTATTATAGCAGCGCGGGCTCGACCGGAAAAAATATATATATCGAAAGGCGCGCTCTTGCGTGTAAAGTATCGATCGACAGGGTTAACGCCCGCGAAAACGAAGATATAAAAAAAGCCAATACGCTATTAACCTCGGGGCGCCCAACCGAAGCCGTAAATATACTTGAAAACATCGAACGGCAGAATTCATCTTCTAAAGAAGGCGTGTATTTAAAGCAAAGCGTAAGTTCGATGAAAATAAAGGCCTATTCGGAGATGGGAGATAATAAAAAATTAATCGAAGAATATATAAAACAGGATAAATTATCAGACGAGCTCAGCGAAACGCTCTCTAAGTCATGGACGATTCCGATAGAATAGAAAGGCGAAGTGGGATATGCGATTACAGATACATAAACGGCTTATGAATTTAAAACGCTTTAAAACTAAAGATAATTCCGGCGTCACTTTTATTGAGTTGATGACGGCGATGATGCTTTTTACCATGTTGATGTGGCCGTTGTACCAGATTTTTCAGTGGTCTGCAAACAGCACCATGAAGACCGGCGATCTTACTATAGCGGCTAATGTTGCCTCTGAACTTATCGAACTTCTTAAAAATAAGCCTTTCGACGTACTATCCAAACTTGATCCGAAAACAGGCCTTAAAGCTAAAATGGATGAAACCGATATACAAAATTTTCTCGGTTTGACTTTTGATGATAAATTTTCAAATAAAGCCGGCCGTTTTATAAGATCGGTTGAAATCACGCCGGTGAAGCCGATAAAAACTTCGCGCGGCAATGATTTCGCTTACGTAAAGATAGTGGTTTCGGTTTATTGGACTGAGCGGAAAGGCGCTCAAAAAGGGCCTAAAAAATTATTTACTCTAGTGGCTAATGAAAACGCTCCTTTAATAACGCAGTAATAATTTGTGAATATAACGAAAATAAAATAAAGAGAGATTCTATGAAAAATAAAATTGCAGATAATAGCGGTAATCGGCCGGGGGCGCCGCGGCATAAGTTTTTTTCGCGCCGCGGCGGTTTTACGCTTATAGAAGTTATGGTCGTTATGATGCTTTCGATAATGCTTTTAATATCGGTATGGCAGCTTTTTCGGATGATAACCCGCACTCAAATCTACACTCAGGACGAAATAGCGGTCCAGCGCGCAGTAAGGGTAATTGTAGAGCGTATTAAAAACGATCTGCGCGCGGCGGTTTTTCCAGACGGGCTTATCGGCGATAAATTCATAATTCAGGACCCGGTCGATATTAAAGGCAAGGAAGTCGGCGGCGCACGCATACGGTTTGCCCGGTTTCACGGTTTCGACGATAAAGGAAAACCTATCGTCGAGAAGGTCGTTTATATATTCGACCGCGGCAACGGCCGCGTCAAGCGTGCTAACTGGTCGGGAAACTGGGAGCAGACGAACGATTCGATCGAAAACGAAAAAATAGTCGATTCACTCAGTTCTCTTTCAAACGAGACTAATGGCAGCTATCTTTATTTCAACACATTTTATACCGATACTGATCGTGAAGGATTTAAAGGCCGTCTGTTTGTTTTTATCGGGCTCAAAGGTGTTTATGGCAACGACGCAAACATCAAGCACGACATCAAGCTCGATCTGGTCATCGGGCCGCGCTTTATTACTTCGAAAGACCGCGAGCCTTTCTGGAACCTTAATCCGATGTCGCGTCTCAGCGTGGAAGATTTCCAGAAGTAAATATCCGCGAATAAATTTACGGAAGTAATTTTTTAAAGTTGAATTTGAATCGGTTGCTGCGGGTCCTGATAAAAGGGACTGCTTGGCCCGGTTGGCGGCTGTCGCAGAAGGTTTTCAGGCCCGCCTGGAATCTGCAGCGTTGCAGGCAATTCTTTGGCAGGTCTTTTCTTTTTATAAAAAGGCGAATTAATATCGATATAACCCATGCGTTCCACGTCCCGTCGCGTTAAGCCGGTTTTGACGAGCCAATGAGCGTATTCGTCGGAGTCGGGTTTTATTCTTATTAATTCTTTCAAGACCGTGCGGGCGCGTTCATATTGTTTCGACATGACCAGCGCTTTAGACATTTTGAGGCCGATCTCATAATCGCCGGGGTTGAATTCATAGTTTATATTGTAATGAAAGGCCGCTTCTTCAAACATTCCTTTTTTATAAAAAATTTCTCCGAGCGCCATATGGCCTCTGGGACTGGTTTTAAAGTAAGACAGCGAGTAAAGTATACTGATTTTTGCCTGATCGTATTTTTCGTTTAAATATTGCTGATAGCCTATTTCGTAATGGTAATCGGCACAAGTGCGGTTATAGCGGCGCATTTCGAGCCCGCCTTCGCCGTTGTAGCCGTGTTGTTTTATTTCTGAAAGATTAAAGCCGTGATAGGCGAGTAGATAAACCATCGAAGTGTCGTCGGGGCTGAGCGCGAAATAATTTTTGATTTCGCCAACAGCTTTCTTTTTTTGCCCTTCTTTTAAATACAGCCTTATTTTTGCGTATTTCGCGCTTTTTATTTCACCGGTTATATTGTCGGCGTATTCGTACTGGGCGGCGGCTTTATCGGATGCGCCGAAGCGTTCGAAAGTGTGGCCCAACCGCAAAACGCGGTTGACGCTTTGCGGATTTTTAACGACCGCCGCCGCCGACTTCTGGACGCTGCGGTTTTTAATCGTGGCGCGCACTAATTTAAGCCTTTCCGCGGCTTCTTTTTTCAGTCGTTCGTTCGGCGAATGCGTTATGGTGTATTCGAGCGCGTAAGCCTCGCTGATAAGCTCGTTCGATGCACGGTATATATCGGCTAATAAAAGATACGAATCGTAGCGGTCAAAATCGTTTGCGACCGCGTAAGTCGCGTTATAGAGAGCTTCTTTAATATCGCCTTTATTGAGGTATTTTCTTCCTTCTGCCACGAAATCGATCTTTGATTTATAATCGATTTTCAGACGCCCGCGGCGGCCTTCGACAGCTTCTTGCGCCGAGGCGGTCGGGGTCCATGAAGTTAATAGGCACGTGATTATAATAATTATTTTAATGACGCAGTATTTATTTATTAAAAGTTTCATGCCGGTTCGATTACCACCTTTTCTTCGATTTTATTCGTCGTCGTACTTGTTATATAAATGCCTCCGATTATAAGCGCCGCGCCTGAAAAAGTAGAGCCGCCGAGCGGTTCGTTCAATAGAAACCAGCCTAAAGCGATGCCTATCAAAGGTTGAAGATTTAAAAAATTACCCATAAAAGAAGCCTCGATACGTTCCAAAAGAAGGTACCAGACAAAATAAGCGAAACTGGTCGCTAAGACGGAAAGGTAAAAAACGCATATCCACGATTTAACGGACGCCGAAGCTATCGCGGTAAGCCCGTTTTCGTAAAAAGCGGCGAACGGGAATAAAAAAATCGTTCCGGTTATTATTGCGTATGCGGTAACTACGAAACTCGGAAGGCGCTTTATGGCGGCGTTGCCTATTATCGTGTACAGCGCGCAGAATAGAGCCGAAAGCAATACCAGGACATCGCCGAGAGCCGAATTTGAATGTGATAAATCGCCGGATGGCGCGCCGCCGCTCGACGGTAAAATAATAATAAGGACGCCTATAAATGATAACATGACGCCGAATATTATCTTAGGCGTGACTTTTTCTTTTAAAAAAACCGCGGCCAGAATTATCATCATTATAGGTTCCGATGATATTTCGATCGCCGCGTTCATGGTTTTCGTCATTTTAACGCCCATGTTTTGAAAAATATAGGCCAGAGTTATTCCGAGCAGGCCGAGCAGAGAGCATAAAAAGAAATCTTTTTTATTTAGCCTTATTTTGCGGTATTTAGTTAATAAAAACGGAATCATTATCAGCGCGGCGATAGCGAAACGCACGAAAGCGAGCGTGATGGGCATAAAATCATCCATGGCTATTTTCGAGGCTACGTAAGTGCCGCCCCAGATTACGTTAAGCAGTATCAATAGCGATATATGGTATGCCGTAGGAACGCTTCTCAAAAAATTACTCGCTTTCATTTTCCGGCGCGGCGCCGGCGTTTTTTTTAGTCGTGGTCACAAATTTATTTCGTAACTGGTTGAAAAAAGGTATATAACTTTCTTTATAATCGGGAAAGGTCCATTCGAACGGGTTGAAAGTCCGATTTTTGTAGTAAAGCGTAATTTCTTCGTATATTCCGTTATCGATATATATCCGTTGTATGTTATCTTTGGTCGAGGCCAGAATTACTTTTGCGGGCGTTAAATAGCCGGGGTCCAGGTTTATACGGCGTCCGCCCGTTTTTGAAGGGAAGGCGGTTTCCATGGAATTACTTTCGAGCTTTATGCCGCAAAGGCTCCGGGCGTCGATTAATTTTTCGAATGAATAAAAGATTCGTTTTATATCTCCGTTCATTTCTTTGTTATAGTAGCCTGTATAATTAAAATCGAATATTTCGCTCTGCGCGTCGATCGACCCGTGTTTTTTTGTGAGAATGTCTTTAATTGCGGTAAGGTCTTCTATCTCGACGAATAAAATCGCGTAAAAAAGTTTGACCGGTTGGTGCGGTTTAGGTATTGCCATCAGTCCTCTTTTATTTTTGTATTTAATTCTTTTTTAGAGCAGGCCCTGAGGCAGACGCCGCAAATGCCTTTAGCTACGAACATGAGCCTTTGAAATTTTGAAATCTGCTCGACGCATTTTGCCAGTTCGAAGGCTTCGGCGGTTTCGCCGATGGCGCCGGCGGGGCAGGCTGAAACGCATTCGTAACATCCGCCGCAGCCGCCTTCAACGGGTGCGCACAATTTAAGAGGCGCGCTGGTGAGAACGGTTACTAATCTAACCCTCGCGCCGAATTGTCTGGTTACTAAAAGGTTATTTCTTCCGATAAATCCTACGCCCGCGGCGCGCGCGACGATTTTGTGGTTCAGATAGCCTTTCTGGGAACTTTTATCTATTATTTGCGAAGCGGGAATGGGCATGGCTTCGAATCCGCCGTTTTGTATTATAGCCGTAATTTTAAGGGCGACATCGTCGAGCAAAGAGTTGACGCGGTTGTAATGCATCGCGTAATGAGGCGTGGGCTGGTTGAAAACGCCGTCGAGTATCGCCTCGGATAAATGAAATGCCATCGATATGGCCGTATTCATTTTATTAAGGCTCGGGTTTTCTTTGAGCGCCGGATGAAAAGAATCATAAACGCTTTCGAGCGCGCACGTTTTGAATAGCGACATTGCGGAGTTTAGCGCGAACGCCTCTAAGAGAGCGAAGTTTGTTTCGGGGCACTGGCCTAACTTTATTTCGTTTATCATATTGTGCAAAACCTTTGTTTTGTAGTGAATTTTTGATTTAACTTCAATTTAAATCCTTTATACAAGCCTATATTATAGTTATTTTTAACTAAAAAGTCAATAAAATAAGATTAAAAATAAAAAAATAAGATAAAAAAATTCCGCTTTATTTATTTGGCGATGTGTGATAGAATGTAGTGGTTAGTTATATTGAACTTATTGAATGATTAACGGTAAAATTATTATCCTGGGTGGTTTTAATGATTGAAAAAGCTGTTAATATTTTATTGATTGAAGATAATCCCGGCGACGCTTTGCTTTTAAAGACTTATCTCATGGATTCCGCCCGGGAAAGCGGCTTTGAATTCAATATCACCGGCGCGCTCACTCTGGCCTCGTCTCTTCACATATTATCCTCGGAACATTTCGACGTTATTTTATTGGATCTTACGCTTCCTGACAGCGAAGGCATAGATACGCTTTTTGCCGTCAGGACGGCCGTACCTGAAGTCCCGATAGTTATTCTGACAGGCGTGTGTGACGAAGGCTTCGGTTTGCGGGCGGTTCAGGCCGGCGCGCAGGATTATCTCATTAAAGGTCAGTTCGACGGCAAGCTGCTTATTAAGAGTATAAGCTATTCCACCGAGCGTCACGGACTTTTGATGGAGCTCGAAAAAGCCCGCCAGACCGAGGCCGAAATAAGCGAATCCCGCTATCAGGCCATAAAAAAACTTGAGGCGGAAATTAACGAGCGTAAGATTGCCGAAGAAAAACTTTCACTTATAACCAAAGAGCTGCAGACTATTTTTATGGCCCTGCCCGATCTGTATTTTAAAACCGACCACGCCGGAGTGATACTCGATTACAAAGCGGGAAGGGATCGTGATTTATTTACTCTTCCTGAAGTATTTATAGGAAAAAAATTTACCTCTGTTTTACCCGGCGATGTTGCGGAGCTTTTTACAAATGCTTATAACAGCATCAAAGATAATTCGTCTCTGGAAACTATAGAATATAAACTCGAAATGAAAGACGGCACGCAATATTACGAAGCACGCATACTTCCTCTCGTTGAAAATCAGTGCGTAACTTTCGTTCGCAATATAACCGAGCGAAAAAATGCCGTCGAGGCCATAGTCGCAAGCGAAAAAAAATATCGCGATCTTGCCGATTCGCTTCCACAGATAGTTTTTGAGACCGATATCGAAGGCCGCGTTAAATTCGTCAATAAAATCGCTCACGATTATTTTAAATACAGTCCAGAGGAACTCGAGCGGGGGCTTAACGCCTTCGATATGATCGCTCCCGAATGCCGCGATGCCGCATATAAAGTTGTAAAAGACGCAGTAGCGAATAAAACTGCGAATTACGACACCGGTTTTGAGTATCAGGCTATCAGAAAAGACGGCACCAGATTTCCGGTTATCATACATTCTAATCTCGTGCTTGAATCGGGCAGGCCGGTTGGTATCCGCGGTATTTTGATAGATGTTACCGAGCAGAAACGCGTCGAAGAAACGCTCCGTCTGAAAGAGCAGCGCGATAAAGAAATGCTTGAAAGCAAGGTTAATGAGCGCACGCAGGAACTGAGACAGTCGAATGAAAAATTGCAACTGGAAATAAACGAGCGTCAGAAAATACAGCAGACGCTTCACGAGCGCGAGGAACGTTACCGCGCTCTGGCCGAAAATACCTACGATTTAATTACCGAGGTCGATATCGAATCGCGGTTTTTATACCTGAGTCCGAATATTAAAGATATGCTCGGTTACAACATCTTTGAATTAGTCGGCAGATATTATTACGAATTCGTTCATAAAGCCGATATCGATAAGGTAAAACAGATATTCAAGCGAGGTTTTAAAAATTATAAAGGCGAAGAAATATCCTATCGGTTCAAGCACAAAAACGGCTCTTACGTGATGTTTGAAAGCACGGGAAAAATTTATCAGACGGCCGCCAATCAGCTTCGCGCGGTTATCGTTTCCAGAGATATAACTCTTAGAAAGCAAATGGAGCGTGAAATGCTCAAATCTTCCAAGCTCGAGGCGCTGGGAATTCTTGCCGGCGGAATCGCTCACGATTTTAATAATATACTTATGGGTATAGCGGGCAATCTCAACCTGGCTAAAAAACGCCTTGATAATCCCGAAAAATCGATGGAAGTTATTTTAAGGGCCGAAAAAGTCGCCTATAAAGCTAAAAACCTTACCGAGCAATTGATTACATTTTCAAAAGGCGGTATGCCCATAAAAAAAACGCTTTCGTTGAAAGAACTTATAAAAGATTCGGTCCAGTTTTCAATTACCGGCTCGAACGTTGCAAGTAAATTTTATTTTGACGCGGGGCTTTATCTTATCGAGGCCGATGAAGGGCAGATCACGCAGGTAATAACCAATTTTGCGATTAACGCCAAGCAGGCTATGCCGGAGGGCGGAACGCTGGAAGTGGGCGCATCGAATGTGAGTCTGGCCGCTGATAACAAACTTTCGGCGCCCGGCGGAAAATACGTCAAGATTATGATAAAAGATAACGGCGGCGGTATCGCGGAAGAAAACCTCCAGAAAATCTTCGACCCATATTTTACTACCAAACCCGAAGGCACCGGTCTGGGGCTGGCGACCTCATATTCGATAGTTAAAAATCATAACGGTTTTATTACCGTCGATTCTAAAGTTAATGAAGGCACGATTTTTAATATTTATTTTCCGTCATTTGACGGCGAAATCGAAGTTCAGAAAACGGTAGTAAGTAAAAGCGGCGATTATCGTGGGCGTCTGGTTTTACTTATGGACGATGACGAAACGGTTCTGCTGCCGGTATCCGAAATGCTGCTGGACCTGGGCTATAAAGTGAAAATAGCCCGTAACGGCGAAGAAGCGCTTGAACATTTTTATAAGTCGATCGAAGCCGGAAGAAAATTCGACGTGGTTATCGTCGATCTCATCGTGCAGGGCGGTATGGGCGGAAAAGAAACTCTGGAAAGGCTTTTGAAGATCGATCCGGAGGTTCGCGCCATAGTGTCGAGCGGTTATTCAAATGATCCGGTAATGGCCAACTATGAAAAATACGGATTTAAAGGCGTGCTGGCAAAGCCTTATCAGATAGAAGAAATGAACGAAATCTTAAAGCAGGTTTTTAAGGAAATCTGATATTTGCCTTCAGGCGATTTTTTCAAAAATAATAAATTTTTATAAAAAAGAAACGGGCGGTATTATGATAAAAATAGTTACCGTGGCCGGCAATCGGCCTCAATTTATAAAACTGGCGCCGGTATCGGCGGAAATAAGAAAAAAATTCAAAGAAGTTTTAATCCACAGCGGCCAGCATTACGACTACAACATGAGCGATATTTTTTTTAACGAGCTCGGAATTTGCCGACCTGATTATAATTTGAGCGTTAATGAAAAGTCTCACGGCGCGCAGACCGCTAAAATATTACTTGAAACCGAAAAAATTCTTCTTAAAGAAAAGCCTGCACTGATAATCGTTTTTGGCGACACCAATACGACCGTCGCCGCCGCGCTTGCCGCGGTCAAGCTGCATATTCCCATCGCCCATATTGAAGCGGGACCGCGCATGTATGACGAATGCGAAAGCCCCGAGGAAGCTAACCGGATTATGACCGATCATATATCGCATCTTTTATTCGCGCCGAGCGCGATGTGCGCGCATAATTTAAAGAAAGAATCGGTTTTCGGCCGGATTTATTTTTCCGGCGATACGATGTATGACACTTTCGTTAAAATGAAAAAAAAGTTTTTAAGTCCTGAAACGCTTGCGAAGTTCGACGGCGTGAAAAATTTTTGCCCTGGCGGTTATATTCTTCTAACGCTTCACAGGCCGCTTAACGTAGATAACGCGGAAAGGCTCGAAGAAATAATAAAGGCGCTTTTAGAATGCGGCGAAAAAATAATATTTCCGGCTCATCCGCGCACCCGTGAAATGATGAAACGCTGCGCTTCATATTCGAAATTAATTAAAAACAGCGGCATACAAATAATAGAACCGCAGGGATATATAGAATTGGGCGCGCTTCAGGCGCAGAGTAAAAAAATAGTCACCGATTCCGGCGGCGTGGCCAAAGAGGCTTATTTTAATAAAAAACCCTGCGTGACGGTATATCCTGTTACTCCCTGGCCGGAAACGCTTTCCGGCGGATGCAATATCGTGTTAAAAAAATTCAGCGCCGCCGCTCTTGTTTCCGCTATCCTTCAAAAAAACTCCGCAGCCGATTTTTCGAAAAAATATTTCGGAGGCGGTAAAAGCGCCGCTTATATAGCCGATAAAATCGAAAAATTCATCGCCGCCCGTTGAGTAAAATTTTACTTACATTTATATAAAAATAAAAGTTAATATTTTTGCCTTGTGTGATTATGAAAAAAAACATCAAAATTTTTAAATTAAAGGCTTTTATCATTCTGTTTACGGCCTTCGCGCTTATGATTTCGGCCGCAGAGGCCCGCGCGGACGGTAGATATGAAATTCAAATTTCACCGTCTACGACGTATCACTCTTTCGAAGAACGGAAAATCGATTTTTTTTCGATTGCGATAGATGACTATGAAAGCGCCAATAGCGCTGAAATTAACGCGGTGAAAATCTCCGCCGCCGGGCTCGCGGCCGCCGGAAGTGGCGCCGGTCCAATTTATAGCGAGCTTTTTCGGGAGATGTTTAATAAAACAGGTTCGGCTTCGGGCGCCTCCGATTATAAGATAAGAGTAATAGGGGAGCGCGCCGTAGTGTATTTGCATAATTATCCGGTTAACGAACTTTTGCCGTCAAGACGGCCCATGGTCGCGGTCCGTAAAATTCAGCCCGCCGTATATTTTATAAAATCTGGCGGCGTCTGGCTGCCGGATCTGGATTACATGAATAAATTGTTCAAAACGGCTACCGGAGATCTTTACCAGGACGCCGAAACTTTTATGTTAGCCGAGCAGGTATGGCTGCTGAGCCAATATAAAGAATTTGAAGTTTTAACATCTATTTATAATGGGGATTTCGTCAGCGGGTTAAATAGTCTTTATGGCGGCGACGAACAGAGGGCGCAGCTCGAAAAAAAAATCAGCGGTGCTCCCCTGCATTTTTATTTATGCCTCTTAGATTTCAAGGCTGGCCGCTACAAGCATTCCTACTCGCATATAAGCGCCTGCCGGGCCGTCGCGGGCGGCAATTTTATAGTCGAAACGGTTTTTAACATGCTTCTGACGCAAAGAAAATTCGGCCGGCTCGTCGATGAAGAATTCGTTAATTCTTATCGCGGGGATCCTTATAATTATCTTGCCTTAATGGTGATCGGCGAATTTTACAATCTCAGGTTTCGCTACGATCAATCGCTTATGGCCTTTGAACTGGCTTCGAGTTTAAATCCTTACATGACGCCGCACTATCATATCGTGTATTCCAACACTTACGAAAAGCTCAAAAATTATAATGCCGCGGGCGATCAGCTCTCTATATGCTCGTCCTACGGCTCCGATTTTTATTATACGCGCTATCTTGCGGGGAAAAAATATATTATGGGCGGCGATGAAAAAAAGGCGGCCGCCGAATTCGAAGCCGTGATCAATTCGCTTAATTTCGCGGAAACCAAGCGCGAAGTAGCCTACTGGCTGATGAATTACCATTATCGAAACGGTAATTTCGAATCGTATTATCTTTACAGGCGGGCTTATATCACCTCGTTTTTTAATTCGCCGATGTTTATTTTTCTGCTTGGAATTTTATGGCTGCTTTATATGCTCAGAAAAGCGGCGGCCCGTTATTTGATGATACCGGTTTTAAGAGTCCTCGCTAAAATTTTTAATAAAGAAATATTTTATAATAAAACGTTCGACGCTTATTGTAATTTCGCCGATTTTGAGGCTGGAATAAAATATTATGCCGTTTATGCGGCGGGCATAGATAAAAAGGCGCAGCCTGAAGTTTATCAACGATCGTCTCTGAAACTGGCCAATTATCTGCTTTCGGTTTACAGGCCCGAAGAAGCTAAAAAAATCTATACCGAACTTTTTTCGTTCAGGCCGGATTGCGTAGAAGCTCTTCTGGGGCTTGCAATATCCGAATATGACCTTAAAAATTACGAGGTGGCGCTCGAATACTTTAAAAGCGGCATTGAATCCGCCGTAGATAATCATCTTTTTTATTATTACGCCGGTATATGCACGATGCTTGACGGAATGAAAAAAGAAGCCATAGAGTTGATAATGATATCTTACAAAATTAATTCTTCTTTCGAACCCGCTCTGAGTTTATGTAATAACTATTTTTTGTCCAATAATATGATAGGCGAGCTGGTTTCTTTTTATGATGATATCTTCGTTCTCGGCGATTTCAGCGAAAGCTATATACAGTATTACTTGAAGTTGAACGTGTCCAGAATGGATACGCTCAGGATAAAAAAAATGCTCGATAAGGTCCGCGGCATGAAAATAGTCAAGCCTGAAACGTGTCTCGAAGTTGCTCTCGCCAGCCGGGAGCTCGATTTATTCGACGAAGCGGCGGGCTTTATTTATAAAAGTATTTTAATTTCCGCCGGCTATAGATGGCTATCCGGCTTTAAAACGCTTAAAATTTTGGAGCGGGCGGCGATGCTGCTGCCGTATTATAAAAACGGCCGATATTCGAAAATACAGCTTCTGGAACTCGGAATCACTTATAAGAAAAATAACGATATAAAAAAGGCGGAAGAAATTTTTAAAAAGATCATCAAAAGTTTTCCAGATCACGCTTACGCGCATTTCTTATTAAATAATTATAACCGTTCGATCGAACTTATGGCGGCGGAGCTCAGTGAGAGCAATTATCCATGGAATAACGCATCCATAGTCGAAGCTATTTTTTACTGTCTGAAAGAAACGAATAACCGTCAGCGCATAGACCGCTATCGCGAGTGGGGCGTTCATTACGCCCGTTCGATATCCAACGAATTCGGAATATTTTCATACAGGCATCTGCGCTATATTCCTAAAACACAATTTTTAAATACTATCAACGATAATCAGGGCGGCGTAAAAATAAATTCATAAAAATAATAATATTTATTGACAAAACATGCTATATTTTTATAGAATAAGGTTCTATTATGAGCACCAACGAAGAAGAAAACCAATTATTAAACATAGAAGCGGAAAATAAAGCGGCGGATGCTTTAAGTTTTTTAGAGTCTATTTCGTCTGAACCGCTTGTCGGCGCGTTCGAATCCGGCGATTTTCATACGCGGGAAATCGGCGATGATCAGGTAGTTTCAACTTATGAAGAGGCGGTTCGAAAGATCGTTCTTCTCCAGGACCGGCTTAAAAGAAAAGAAAGCGAAATTCTCGAATCGCAAAAATTAATCGAGTCCGCGCTTGCCGAAAACCGTGATAATCTCGAAGCGCTCGAAAGGGCCGAAGCCGGAAATAAAAAATACGAGTACGAGCTTGAAAAGGCTTTGAAAGATAATAAGCATGAGCACGACAAACGCCGCCTTCATCTTCTGCACGTGCGCGATTTAAAACATGCCATTGCGCAGCGCGACGCACGAATCAAACGGCTCGAAGACGGCGCGCAGTCTCTATCGGCGCCGCCGCGGCAGCCAGGCATGTACGCCGCCATGGCTTCTTCGCCATCTTCCGAAGAAGAAATCAAAAAGTTGCAATCCGATATTTTTTATAAAGAAATTGAAATAGAAAAAATCAATTCTTTGCTTTCAGCCGCGCAGAACGAGTTTTTATCTTTGAAGGCTTTAAACGACGAGCTTAAAAACGAGAACGAAACTTTAAAACTTGAAATCGGCTATAAAGAAAATTTATGCGTGGAGCTGAAAGAACGGATATCTTCGATGGAAAGCGAAATAGAGATTTTATCTGAAAAGTGTTCGGCTATCTCACAGATGGATATGAGCGTGGAAGATATTGAAAAATTGAAACTGGCTTGCGAAGTTAAAGAATTTTTAGAAAGCGAGCTCGATAAAATATCGGAGAACGAAAATAACAAAGAAGATGAAGCGGACGGCGCCGCAGAAGATGATACGAAGCCTAACCAGTCTTCGCGCAATGATGAAAATGCCGGTGCGGAAGGCGGAACGTCCGCCGAAGAAGGCGAAGGCAAACATCAATTAAGCGAAGTCGATGAAATAAAAGAAAAATTTAAATCGTTAATAGCCGAACGCGACAAGGCGATAGCGCTTTTAGATAAATTTGAAGTGGAGTCAAAAACCAACGAACGCGAGTTAAATGAGCTTAAATTAAAGCACGCCGAATTAATCGGCGAAAAAGAAGCGGCCGAAACTGGCCTTAAAGAAAAAGAAACCGAACTTCAGGGCATTTACAACGCTTTCAGCAGTTATAAAGAAGAAAGCGGTTTTATGTCGCGTGAAAATAAAATATTGAAAGAAGAACGCGAAGCGCTGAGCGCGGAGCTTGAAAAATTAAGGAAGGCCATCGATGAATTCGAAACGGCCGCCGCCGCTAAAGAAGAAGAAATAAAAGCGCTCGCCTCCGAAACCGAAGATAAATTAAAAGCGGCCGCCGACGAAGCCGAAAAACGGGTTCAGTCCCTGATCGAAGAAAAAGAAGAGGAACTACAGCGAATTAAAATCGACTGTGAGACCGACTCGGAAGCCTATAAAGCCGAGGCCGAAAAGTGTAAAGCGGAACTTGATGAATTTAAAGTCGGTTTCGAGGAACTGCGTTCGAAATATCAGACGGCTTTAGCCGATTATCAGGGTATAAGGCTTAATGTCGAATCGCTTTTGAGCGGAATCGGCGAAACCTTGAAGTTAGATAACGCCGAAGGCGGTTTGGAAAGCCGGGTGGACGCGCCCGTTCAGATTGAAAATGAACTGGTGATTTTAGACGACGATTATGAGCGTCAGCCGGAAGATATATCCGCGCTTTTTGAAAGTTTCGCTCAAAACGGTGAACTGAAAATAACGAAAATCGGGTATTCTTCGATCGCGGGCGAAAATTTTTCCAGCAGGCCCGTTTTATATGTCTTTAATGCCGGCGGTGAAGACGCTCTTGTTAAGGTTATTGAATTATGTGCGGTTATTAACGCGCCCGTGGTGCTTTATTCCAAAAATGATATAGCCGTTCATAAAATCACCGAATTGATTTCAAGGGGTGTCATTGAAGATTATATAGGGCCTTCGATGAATGAAACGGTTATCCAGGCAGTTATGACAAGAGTTTTAAACGGCAGGCTTTCTAAAATACAAAAAGTGAGCGTAAAAAAAGATAATGAAGAAATCAAACTAAGAGAAAGCGTTGCGCTTACAATTGATAACAGAGTGAAAGCCAGCCGCATCGAGGCGCTTAATGACCGCGTCGTTTATCTGCAGGGCGCTAACCGCAGGTTGAGGGAAAGCATATCGCATATGCAGGAATTATTCGATCAGATAATCGCGAGGATTACGGCTATAAGTTTGCAGGAAATACCTCAGAATATAAGCGAAGGTTTCAATGAGATCACCGGAATACTTCTTAAAATCACTTCTATTAAATTATAGCGGCTCCGGCTTAAAAATATTTGCTGCGGCGGATAGCTTTGAGTTAAAAAAAGCTTGCTTTTAATTTTTTAATGTGATAAAATTAAAACACTTACATAAGAAATAGGCGTTAAAAAACAAACTGCGCCGTAACAAATTATGTTTAGCTTAAAGGATGGTGGATGATTTGAACATTACAGAAGTAAGAGTTAGAAAAGTTAGCGGTGACGGTAAACTTAAAGCATTTGCATCGATTACGATTGATAATGCTTTTGTAGTGCATGATTTAAAAGTTATTGAAGGAAAAAAAGGCTTTTTCGTAGCAATGCCTTCGCGCAAAACTACGAACGGCGACTATAAAGATACGGCTCATCCCATTATAACCGAAACTCGCGAAAAAATACAGAGCGCTGTGTTATTAGAGTTCGATAAAGTGAAAGATTTGATTGAAACTCCATTAACCACGGCTGCAGCAATGTAATTATGAATAAGTTGGGGCGTCGCCAAGCGGTAAGGCAGCGGATTTTGGTTCCGCCATCCGTGGGTTCGAATCCTCCCGCCCCAGCCTTTTATAAAAAAATAAATTGGGTAGATGAGAACTGCATCTGCCCAATTTATTTTTTATCCGTTATTTATTTATATATTTATTGTTTATTATTCAGTTACGATCATTAAGAAGTTTTTTATCTGGAGATGTGTTTTTAATTATGGATATCTTTGCAGTTATACTTGCCGCGGGATTAGGCACGCGGATGAAATCTAAATATTCTAAAGTTCTCTTCGATGTGGCCGGCGAGCCCATGATATCTCATGTTATAAGAGCGGTACGCGGGTTAAATCCGTCTAAAATCATCGTAGTCGTTGGACATTCAAAAGAGCTGGTTATTGAAAGCATAAAAAAATACCACGGCGATTACCCGGGTTTCGAATTCGTTACTCAGAGCGAGCAGAAAGGGACGGGGCATGCCGTAATGCAGGCCCGCGAAGCTCTTGCCGGCCGCGGCGGCGTATCTTTCGTTCTTTGCGGCGACACTCCTCTTTTAACGCGGCAGCCTCTTGAAAACCTTCTCGAAACTTATAAAAAAAGCGGCGCCGCGGCGGCCGTACTGACTACAAAAGTAGCGGAACCTAAAGGTTATGGCCGTATAGTGCGAAACGAAACGGGCAATATCGCCGCGATAGTCGAAGAACGCGACGCCGGCGGAGAAATAAAAAAAATTGACGAAATAAATACGGGCGTATACGTTTTTTCGACTCAAAAACTTTTAGACGCCCTGGATAAGCTCGATAATAATAACGATCAGAAAGAATATTATCTTACCGACACTATTTCCATTTTTAATTCATCCGTTTTAAGCGTAGTTGCGTGTTTGGAATATGATTCCAGCCTGACGGCCGGCATTAACAATCGTTATGAGCTGGCCGCCGCCGGCCGCGCGATGCGCCTGCGTATAAATAAAAATCACATGATAAACGGCGTTACGATCACCGATGCCGACAATACTTATATCGACGCGGGGGTTGAAATTGAAAATGATGTAACTATACACCCGGGCACTTATATACACGGCCGCACAAAAATTTTTTCGGGCGCCGTCGTCGGCCCGGCCGCTTATCTTATTGATTCAACCGTCCGTGAGAATGCGAAGGTTTTTTACAGCGTCGTGGAAAACTCCGAAATCGGCCGCGGCGCCGTCGTCGGTCCTTATTCTCATTTGAGGCCCGGCGCTAAATTATGCGATAACGTGCATATAGGAAATTACGTCGAAGTGAAAAAATCGGTTATAGGCGAAGGTTCTAAAGCCAATCACTTAACTTATATCGGCGACGCTGAAATAGGGTCGAATTGCAATATCGGCGCGGGTACCATAACCTGCAATTACGACGGAGTTAATAAAAATAAAACCATAATAGAAAACGGGGCGTTTATAGGCTCGAATTCTTCTTTAGTGGCGCCTGTTACAATCGGCGAGGGCTCGCTCGTGGCCGCGGGTTCGGTCGTCAATAAAAACGTCGCGCCCGGCAGCCTGGCTATAGCCAGAAGCGTTTTAGTCATTAAAGAAGGCTATATGAAAAAAAGGCCCGTTAAAAAAGACGAAAAAAATCAGAAAACGACTGGAGCGTAAAAATGACAGATGGCAAAAGAAAATTGAGGGTATTCGACGGAACCGCTAATTCTCCGCTGGCCGTAGAAGTGTGCAGGCATCTGGGTGTGGAAAAGGGAGACGTAGTCGTTTCTAACTTTTTAGACGGTGAAACTCACGTTAAAATAGGTGAAAGCGTCCGCGGCGCGCACGTATTTATCATACAGCCCACGGCGCCGCCGGTTAATGAATCTTTGATGAAACTGCTTATAATAATTGACGCCCTTAAACGCGCGTCGGCGGCCAAAGTCACCGCGGTAGTGCCGTATTACGGCTACAGCCGCCAGGAAAAAAAGACTTCGGGGCGCGAACCGATTACCGCTAAACTCGTGGCGAATCTTCTTACTAAAGCAGGCGCGGACCGTATAATGACTTTCGACCTTCATGCCTGGGCTATTCAGGGGTTTTTCGATATTCCCGTCGATCACCTTACCTCGCTTCCCATTATATGCGATTATATTAAAACCAAGGCCGATGATCCCAATGAATTCGTAGTCGTATCTCCCGACGCGGGCGGCGTGGGGCGCGCAAGGGCTTACGGCAAGCGTCTGGATACCACTATCGCCATTATCGATAAAAGAAGGCCGAAGCCGAACGTGGCGGAAAGCATGAATCTGATAGGCGACGTTAAAAATAAAAAGGCCATTCTCGTTGACGATATAATCGATACGGCCGGCACTATTTCGGCTTCGGCCGTCATGCTCGCTGAAAACGGCGCTAAAGAAATTTATGTAGCCGCGACGCACGCCATATTTTCGGGGCCGGCTTACGATCGGCTTAGAAAAGCGCCGGTCAAAGAAATTATCGTCACTAATTCGATAATAATACCTGAAGAAAAAAGATTTTCAAATTTGACGGTTTTGTCGATAGCGCCTTTGATTTCAGAAGTTATATATAGAATACATAACGAAGTTCCGGTTTCAAGCCTTTTTGAATAAAATGAAAAATAAAATATTCGCGGAATTAATTAAACTTAATATAGCCTTGATTATATTTGCGTTTTTGACGATTTTTGTTTTACAGACGCGGGTTTTCGCGCTCGACGCGCCGCCGTCTCCGGGCGGCGCGCCCGTCACGGAAAGCGAAGCGGCATCAGCGCTGCCGACGATTTTAAATGAAATATCATCGGCCGAAGCGGGCCCGGCCGCCCACGAAAAATTAAGGCGTTTTATTGCGCAGCAGAATATTTTAAGCGCAGGTGATAAGGCGTTAATTGAAAACGCTTTGAACGAAATAATAGAAAATAATATAAAAAATGCCGAAGCGCATATCAGTTTCGCCGATTTATGCGAGAAGAGCGATAATTTACAAAAGGCTTTTTATCATCTGGAAATGTCTGCTATGGCCGAACCTTATAATTTCAACGCCAGAAGAAGATTGAACGGGTTAAAGCGTAAAATCGAGCGCGCGGCGTCAAGCGTTCCGGTTTCCGGGCGGGGGGCTTCCGTTTCGAGCGCGCCGTCCGCCGATTCCGTGGAAGTCCATGCGGCCTCTTATGATAAATCGGTTTTAAGCGATAACGAAGATGCGTCTCTTTCCGACGGCGAAGAAATATACGCGCAAGACGACGAAAAATTGTCCGCGACTATAAAAAACAATATGCCCTTTAAATCCGGCCGCGAAAATCTTTTGAACCATGCGGCGGATCAGGACGCATCCGCTTATAAGAGGAACGCGTGCCACTATATTATAAAAAAAGAATATTCAAAGGCGTCGGATTTGATTTTTGGTGCGCTCGAATCAGATCCGTCGGATAACGAAGCCAACTATCTTATGGCTTATATTAAATATAAACTCAAAAAAAATAACGACGCTTTGATGTATTTGAACGCAATAAATCCTGAAACGCTGACTGATGCGAAACTTCTGCATGATATTGGCGTTTTATGGGCCAGAATGAAAAAAAAGGATGAGGCGGTCGTTTTTTTTACCAACGGGATATCCTGCGATCGTAATTATCTCGATAATTATATATCGCTGGCTGTTTATTACACTCAGATCAAAGATTACGAATCGGCCGCGAAGTATTTCGAGGAGGCCGTTAGCATAGCGCCGGGCGATGCAAGGCTTCTTTATTTTTATGCTCTTTCTTCAAACAAGTCGGGAAATTATGAAAAATTCATGTCGCTCGCCGATAATATTCTTAAAATAGCTCCTGACGGCAATTATGCAAAGATGATTAAAAGGCGTCTGGGACTTGTTCCTACCGACCGTCTGATAAGCTATGATAATGAAAAAACTTTGCTGAACGTGGCTATCGCTTATTTTAACGATCAGGATTACGCCCGCGCCGAAATGAAATTAAAAGAAATAATAAAAATAAATCCTGATTCTTTCGACGCCAATCTTTACCTGGCGCGCGGCGCTAAAAACGCCCGCAGTATGGTGGAATATGCTTATTATCTATTGAGGCTCGATTCGCTTAAATCCAATATCACCATAGAGCTCGAACTTGCGCGCGCGTTCGCCGCTCTGGAACTCAATATTTTATCGCGCGAGTTTTATCTTAAATATATCAATAAAAATTCCGGCGACGCGGCGGTTAAATTTGAGTACGCGGCTATGCTCAGGGAGCGCGGAGCTTATGTAAGCGCCAGGGTAGTAAGTGAATCGATCGTTAAAAATGCGAAAAGTCCGCAGGAGGCCGACGCCGCCAATCTTGCGCTCGCTGAAATTAATGAGGCGTCGTCGTCGGATACCGACGAAACCGGTTTTGGCGAGATTAAGCCCGAAGCGGAAGAAAATCTTTATAAACTTTTTATGATGCTTCATGAAAATCAAATGTATAAGGCGGTCGAAAAGACCGGTGATATTTTAACCGCCGCTAAAGCCGATATACCGCCGCGCATTCTTGAAATTTATTCACTTGCGCTCGGCGGATTAAAAAAATATAACCGTGCCATCGAGGCCTATAAACTTATAATAGCGAAGGAGCGATCCAATTATAACGCCTACCTTCAGCTCGGAAGAATATATTTAAAGCGCAATAATTTCGTCAGGGCCGAGGAATATTTCAGGGCGGCCAATATTTTTAACCCGCGGGACGCTGAAATATTAATGCTTTTAGGCGACGCATGTTATTATCAGAAAAATATAGAAGATGCCGAAATCGCCTATCAGGAAGCTCTGGGGCGCGCCCCGAACGCGGTGATCAAAGAGGAGATTAAATTAAAACTTGATAAGATAAAATTTAAAAAACGCGCGCGTTAATTATTTTCATTTTTCATTTTTTATTTTTCATTCAAAATTTAATGAATTTTAATTTAAATTGGAGAGATAGCATTGCATTTGATTTGCGGGCTCGGAAACCCCGGGCGTAAGTATTTAAAAACAAGGCATAATATAGGATTTATGGCGCTTGACAGGCTCGTCGAATCTTACGGCGGCGGCCAGTTTAGCAATAAATTCAAAGGCGAGTATCTGACCATAAAAAAAAACGGGGTTGAATTTATAGCGCTTAAGCCTCAAACTTATATGAATTTATCGGGCGAATGCGTTCGCGATATAGTCCATTATTTTAAAATAGAGCTTGAAAAAATTATTATTATCTGCGACGACGTCAATCTTCCGTTTTCAAAACTTCGCCTTCGCTGCGATGGTTCGGACGGAGGGCATAACGGGCTTAAATCCATATTCCATAATCTTCAAACTAATAAAATCGCCCGGCTTCGTGTCGGAATCGACGTCGATCCGGGCGGCAAAGATCTTGCCGATTACGTTCTGGAGAGTTTTTCGCCCGTGCAGCAATCTAAAATGAATGAGGTTCTCGATTGCTGTACGGGTGCGCTCAACGCTTTTATGCAAAAAGGCATCGAGTTTGCCATGAATAATTTTAATAATAAAATAATTATATAATTGACAAATCGCTAAAATTAATGTAAAATGATTCATGTAACCGTGTGTTCGGTTATATATGATCACTAAGGGGGTTCCGAGCTTGTGTGAAGTCGATAAGGATTATGAGCTGTGGCAGAAGTATAAACACTCTCACGATCCTAAAATCAGAGAGCAGCTGATATTAAAGTATACTCCATATGTAAAATATATCGCGAATCGTGTAGCGATGGGACTTCCGCCTAACGTCGAGGTTGAAGATCTTTATGGTTACGGAATATTCGGATTGATCGACGCTATCGAAAAATTCGAACCCCAGCGTCAGATTCAGTTCAAAACCTATGCTCAGACAAGGATTCGCGGTTCCATACTCGACGAATTAAGAAAACTCGACTGGACTCCGCGTTCCGTGCGCCAGAAAGCCCGCCAGCTTGAAAAAGCTTATGTATATCTTGAAAATAGTCTTGGCAGAGCGGCCACGGATGAAGAAATAGCCGGATATATGAAAATATCGCTCGAAGAACTTTACGATTGGTACAAAGATACGCGCGGTTCCTTTCTGCTTTCTCTCGATGATCTTTTATACTCGGAAGACGACGGCGTGACGGTTGGCGACAGCGTGCCCGCGAGCGATAACGATAATCCTCAGAACCAGATCGAACAAAAAGAAATGAAGCAGATGCTCGTTAAGGCGATTAACGCGCTTGCCGAACGCGAAAAACTGGTTTTGACGCTTTATTACTACGAAGAAATGACGCTCAAAGAAATAGGGGCCATTTTAAACGTTTCCGATTCGAGAGTTTCTCAGCTTCATACCAAGGCGATACTGAAATTGCGCGCTAAACTTTCGGCGGTAAAAAAAGGCGCTAAAATGAGCGGCGAAAAGTAAACTGATACCGGGTTAAGTAAAATCGTTTTTTAAAAAATTATTGATTGTGGTTGTTTGTTATGAATGAAGAAAGAAAAATATTCGAGGGCGAAACAAAGCAAAAAGCGGTTGAAAAAGGTTTAAACAGCCTCGGAGTTTCACTATCCGAAGTCGAAGTGATCCTTGTCGAAGAGGGCTCGCCTTCATTTCTCGGCTTTTTTGGCAAGCCTTTTAAAGTAGAATTGAAACTTAAGCCGGCAAAAGGCTGCGTAGAAAGCGTGAATACCGAAGATACTCCGACCGGCGGCGAAGCGTCCGAGAAGGTGAACGCGGTCGAAGAACAACCCAAAATCCCACCCGTTGATGGTTTTTTCAGACTTTCGGTCATAGAAGAGGCGATGTATATAATCGTAAGCGGGCCGCAGGGCGCGGGCCGGCCTCTGAAAGCCGATAAAATAATGGAAGATTTAAGAAAAGCCGGGTTGAAGCAGTTTGAAAGCGATGCCGTAAGACAGGCCGTCACTAACTCTTTTCATGGCACTCCTATTAAAATTTGTCCGCCGGCCTCTATTCCGGTCAATTTTAAACTCGTTCGCGACTGTAACGTAAGAATAATTATCGACAAGGGTAAGATGAGCGCTTCGGTAATCTGCGATTCTCCTTTTAACGGCGGTGAAGAAATGTCGGTCGGAAAAATCCAGATGGCTCTGTCTAACAACGGAATTAAAGTGTCCCCCGATTACGATGCCATTAATAAAATGGTAAATTCGAAAAAGTACGACGAAGCGGTCGTTGTGGCTTCCGGGAAGCAGCCTGTAGCAGGCGAAGACGGCTATATCAAGTGGAATTTCGAAACCGAATCTAAAAAAATTGAAATTGAAATCGACGATAAAGGC
>DIVV01000166.1 GCA_002423385.1 bacterium UBP16_UBA6123 | reverse complement strand
TTTATAATAATGCTCACGGTAATGCTTTAAAGCATAACAACTTTTACTGTACAAAAGCATTATTAAACATATTTGTCTAAATTAAACTCAATTTACTAAGCCTTTTGTTCGAGTAATTTTTAGCAGTGAGATTATTAGAACCGATTTACAATAATTTTTCCCGCGAGCCGTAAAGTGAAGTTGCAGTAGCGCCATTATAGCTACGCATGTGCGCGCGCCGTGCGCACATGCAAACAAGCAAGCTGGCAGGAAAATAAGTAAAAAAAACAAAAAGAAAAAGAAAAAGAAATTAAAGTCATAACAGGCAAAACTATCGATAAACTGACGAAAAAGCGTCAGGTAATTTGCGGATTGAGGGAGGGTTTAAGGGAGGGAGAAAGGGTTGCTAACCTTTTCTCCCTCCCTTAATAAAAAAAATGGCAAAATGGTAAAGCTGAAATTTAAGGTAAAAGGTTAATTTAAAATTCAATTAATTTAAATTTATCTTGATTAATGAATTGTATTGTTATATAATAGTTCGTTATGAATAAAATGAATAAAGATAAAATTAAAACCATAGTATTTATAGCTGTTGTTATCGGACTTCCTTTATGGGCGTATCTCAGCGGCATGGATAAGCATTTTACGCGCGTGAAAATCAAGCATTTCGTCGAGTCTTATGAAACTCTGGCGCCGCTCGTATATATAATCGGTATGACGCTTCTTCCTATAGTAGGCGTTCCCCGTCTTATTTTAACGGCCGTCGGCGGCGCTTTGTTTCAACTATTATGGGGCACGGTGTATGCGATGATAGGCTCTACTACGGCTGGAGTGCTCGGCTATTACCTGGCTTATTATTCTACCGCCGATTATTTCGAAGCGACGACGGCTAATAAACAGAATAAACTTGTTTCGATGCTTGATTTCACCAAACGCAATAATTTCTGGCTTATTTTCTTGGCCAGAATTTGTCCGATCACCCATTATGAGGCTATCAACTACATTTGCGGCACATCTAAAATACCTTTCAAATCGTTTTTCTGGTCGACTTTTTTCGGGATAATACCCGGCACGTTCGTTTATGTAATGATGGGCGATGCCATAATGGAAATTTCCGATAAACATGGAATTCTAAATCTTATCACCGATATGACCGTCGGCGGAAAATTCGGAGAATTGATCGTCGATAAAGACGTTAAAATGCTTATGTGGGTAATGATATTGCTCGCCATATTTTTAGCGGGCACCCTGGCGGGTTTTTATTATATAATCAAGGGTGAAAAAAAAGAAACCGCCGTTAAAACGGCGGGCACTGTCGTTAATACTTAAAATTTCCGGCGCCGTTTAAGGTATTAATTCTATTTCGGCGCTGTCTCTTATAAAATTAAAAGCTACTCCAACTTCATCGGTACCGGTTATATTCGGGGCGAAATAATAGCCTTCGTCGGTTATTTTTCCTTTCAGCGCGTTGAAGCGGAAACCGAGATCGTCCTGGATTCTATTGCTGTATATATCGTATGCCGCCGCGCTGAATTTTATTACGCCCGATCCTTTAACGCTCGCCTTATTCGGCGAGATAAAAATTTTATAAACTTCGCGCGGTTTTACTTCGACGGGAAGCGCTGCTGTAGCCGAAAGGGTTTTCGCGCCGATGGCGTCGTGAACGGGCGTTAACGGCGCGCTGTACTCGCCGGAATCGCTTATCGTTCCGTTACGGCTTTCCCAGCGGACGCTTACTGCAACTTCTTCGCCGAAAGCGTTAAAACCTACGGCGCTGAATTTTTGTTTCGCGCCGCAGGAAAGATATTTTATTTCGGGATAAATTTTTATTGTTTTAGCTTCAGGATGGGTTTTAACGTTAACCACCGCCGTAGCTGATTTTGATTCGACGAAAGCCGATATTCTATCGACGGTAGCGTATGACGGGGCTATATAAACGCCGGCGGAATCTATTTTCCCGTCGTGCGCCTCCCATAGCGGCGATATGATTAGTTTACCCCCGCCGTCGTCGATTCCCATGGCGCTGAAATTAATTTTATCTCCGGCGGTTATATCGGGCTTATCAGGAGTTATTTTAATATAGGCGAGTTTTTTCTCGTCGTTAAGATAGCCGCTAGTGCAGGCCGCCAGAGTGAAGGCCGATAAAATAAGAAGCGATAGAGTTATAAAAATTTTATGGCTTACGGCCGCATCTTTAATTTTCATAATTTTTCATAATCTTAAAAAATTATCTGGAGTTTACAGTTGTTTTATGATATAAGTATTATAGTTGATTAATTATTGTATGCTTGAATCAAGGCCGCTTATACCACGGTAATAGATGATAAACATGCAATTTGTGCATTTTAAAGAGTTATGACTGGTTTTCAGGCTGCGTTCAGCGCTTTTTACCATAGTTTGATTACATAGTGGACATTGCATTTAACATTCCTCCAATTTAATTTTTTTGTTTTAATAAATAAATTATCGGTATTAAAAGGCGTCAAGTTAAGGGGAGATTTAAAATTAATAATAACTTTCGTAATATCGACCGTCAACAGGAGCAGTTAACGCTCGATGAACTTAAAAACGCCATAGCGTTTCATAAAAAAGAATTAAAACTTCTTAAATCAATGACCGACGCGCAGTATGATATATTCAGAAAAAACCTGTCGATCGGAATCAACGAGCCGTCCCGCGAAAAAGCCATTAAGGTTATAGAATCTATGATAGCTCTTAATATGAAAATGCAGTCTGAAATAGTCAATAAAAAATTAAAAAAATTTTAAGCATTAATATCTTTTTATCCTTTCTAGATTAATTTTTTATAAAAACTTTCCGATATTATCAACGTGTTATAGTAAGTTATTATTTTTTTACGATAACGGCGATAATTTATTTATAGACGTAATAAGAAGGAAAGTGATCGAAATGACAGTTAAGAAAAAGGCTTTTAAAAAAAGTTTTTTCGTTTTAATCGCTCTGATCGTTGGTTTCGCGTTAGTCTGCCCGCCGGGGGCGGCTTATTCAAAAGATTATGTGGAGGAACAGCTTCGCGATTCGGGGTTCAATGACGACATGATCCAGAAGATCATGAAAAAAAATGCCGATAACACGCTTAAAAAATCGGCTAAAGAAAAGGTTTATCCCGCGCTGAAACCTTCTCCCGGCGATAAATCCAGCGCGGATAAAAGCGCCGACGAGCTTCTCGCCGACACTATTTTAATAGCCGATAGTACCGGCGGCGACGCAACGACGGCATCTGACGCGGGCGCTAAACTGCCTTCTAAAAAGGGCGCGGCCGCAAAAGACGGTAAGTCAACACAGGTATTATCGGTAGATGAGCTTTACGGCGGCAATTTATATACCGAAGACGATTCCGACGTTAAAAAAATAAGAGCGCGCGACGAAAAAATATATTATCCCGGCGTTATATCCTCGAGCATTTCCGGCACTACCGGCCTTATTTTCACTCAGACCGCGCATACCCTTAAAAAAGGCCAGTTTAATATAGGCGGCCATATTATTTATAATACTATTTCAAAGCAGAACGATAATAAAATAACAATGTTAAATGATGAATACGCTCATCAGTACCAGTTTCCGATTAACGTAACGGTCGGCGCGCTGGATAATTTTGAATTAGGTTTCATATTTCCGGGACAGTCATGGAAAATCAACTGCTCGTCGCTGACGCCTCAAAATGACAGCGGCTCCGGTATGGGCGATATAGGTATGAAGATGAAATATAAGCTGCCGATGCAGCCGGAATCGCCGACTTCGCTCGCGGTCGGCTGGGGCGTTAAATTTCCGACGGCCGATAAAAAGACGATGTATGTAATGGGCGCGACCGGAGAAGCCGATTACGACGTGTTCGCGGCGCTTTCTCAAAAATTGAGTTCGGCTAACGTGCATATAAACCTGGGTTACACATCGACGGGCGACCCGCGTTCTTCACAGGCCGGCCAGCGGCTTTTCGTGGACGATAAATTTATATATAATCTAGGCGTCGATTTTTCTAAAACCGACGATCTTACGCTCAGCTTTGAATTAAACGGTGAAAACTGGGGAGCCATGGGAACGAAACTCGACTTTACGCCAGGGTTAAGAACTCGCGTGAATAAAGATCTTATACTCGATGCGGCCCTTCCGGTTTCGTTTTACAACGATCAGGAATACGGTTATAATTTCAAGTTTATAATGGGCGCGACGTATATGTTTTAATCATAAACGGCCGCGGTTTATCGAAATTAACGCTAAATTTTAATTGACTGCAAATCGTAAATAATGCAAAAAAAATCCGCGAATGGCTTTTAAACAGGCCGGTTCGCGGATTTTTTATATGGAACTTATAAATTTATTTTCGCGGCCGCGTCTTATCGTTATTACGCGCTTTTGAAAATATGCGTCCGGGGTAAAACTTACCCTCTTTAATTACGCGCCTCAGCCGCCCGTGTTGCAGAAGAGGTCTTTAATCATCTGAAGTTTGCTTATAAGTTTTTTTACTTCGACGCTTTTGCATTTTGGACACTCGATAGCCTGCTTATCGCTTGCGCAGCAGGATGGAATAATTTTCTCGAATTTTTCGCCGCATTTTAAACATTGAAAATCGTGCATAGCCATATAATTCACCTCCGATTAATTCAGTAAAATTCAAAAAGAAATTAGCCAGTATAACATTAAATAGTGTTATATTTATTAGTATTACATTTATTACTAATATTGATTATACCATATCGGCGAGTGATTGTCAATGGTTATTAAATTAATATAGATTAAAAATTAAGCTAATTTAATCAGATTATTTAAATGAAAAATAAAAATAGGTTAAACATATCTAACCTATTTTTATTTTCTTTTTATATAAAGAATGACATTGCTGTCCAAAATAAGTTAAAAGTCTCACATCGACTCATATTTTAATATGCTTTTCGAGTGTCAAAAATAGATTTTTGAAAAACACCCCCCTTATTTTAAAAAATACTGTCCAAATCTTTCAAAATGCCAATTTTAATTGCCGCATTTCAGGTTCAGGTCTTGGTTGGTATGGATTATTCAGCCATTGCCACAAATCCCTGTAAACAAGAAGGTTGAAACGCAACATCGCTACAAGGTTCGATAAAGACCAATCGAAGGTCGAACGCAATTTTAAATATTTTAATAGCAGCATCGAAATCCCTTTGTTTTAGATTCAGCGTTGCTCTTTTTAACCAACTTATAAAAATCATTTTTAGAAAATAGTTGCAAAATTTGAGTAAAAATGCTAACATTGGTAGAGTTCATGTTTATTACCTCTTATCTTTTTTTGTATAGCATTATACCATAAAGATAAGAGGGTTTTTTCGATAATTTATTAATTTATTTTAAATTTTATTTTGGACACGTCTGATGTTTGATAATGTAAATAAAGAAAATGGACTATGGTTTCGTGACTTGACAGATAAAATCAAACCTAAAATCGGAGTTAATTTATGATTGATTTAAAGTTACTAAAAGCATTAAAAATTTTTCTATATCCAGCTTCAAAACGTAATAATATATTTTTCTTCTATGTGTTTTTGCTCGCTTTTTATAGTGTTATGTATATCTTTGCATATACTCGACAACTGGAATATTTCGAAGCTAAATATTTTGATTCGGCTTATATGTTTATAATCATCGTATTTATAGGTTTTTTTTCTTGGTTTATGAGTATTTTTCCACTAATCTATTATGACTTAATTTTAAATGAAAAAAAAGCTATAGTACAAATATCGAAATTTATGAGTTGCAATCAACTTAAAAATAATATAATTTTATTGAGTTTTACAGCCACAATTTTAACAATATTACCTGCCGTATTCATTATTATAATTAACGCATATTTGTATAATTGCTATTCTGCAAGTGACGGATATATCGTAATTATTACAATATTAATTACATCACTTCCGTGGCTTTTATTTAATATACTTTTGATGCTTTTCATCATTGTTAAAAGCAGAAATAATGTTATGCCCTGGCTGGTTATCGGTTATACATTTTTCATGCTCTTCATCGGTCGTATAGCCGATGAGTATTTGAATCGAGGGCTTGTTGATAAAACCATATTTTTTGGTTATTTATCGCCCTCTGTATATTTATGTTCAACTGGATACAGTAACTATTCTTTTCGAATCGAATATGCATATTATTGGTGCATATTTTATTGCATAGGATCATTGATACTCTATCGTTCACTCTTTGAAAGCAATTTTATAAAGTCGGAGCTTTTTAAATTTAAAACCTAACAGACTGTGTGAATTTATCACGCCAGTTATTTAATAACAATAATCGCAGTAAAAAAAGTATTTTTGATAAATTTCAAAGAACCGCATTATTTATCTATAAGTGAAAACTATCATAATTTAACGCCATTTTTTGCAAATAATGCTTGTGTTGATTCGCGCAAAAAAAACTATTAAATATTACTAATTGCAATGGAGGCGCCTCATGGAATCAAAAAATGAAAAAAACATAGACATTCAAATCATAGACCTTACACCGGAAAATATTGGCAATTATGGGGTTTGTGGCTATAAAGACGTAAATAAGCATCTGGAGTTAAAAAGAAAAATCGAATGGTTTAAAAAATACTATCCAAAGGGGCTTCGAATAAAAGCTTTATTATCCCATTCAGGCGGATATCAGGGCATGCTCGAATATATTCCAGGCGAATATGCCCACAGACCCGTTGATGCCGCAGGATATATGTTTATTCATTGCATTTTCGTAGGATTTAAAAAGGAATTCAAAGGAAAAGGGTACGCCACGCACCTTATCGACGAATGTATAAAGGAATCAAAAAACGCAAAAATGCTGGGAGTCGCCGTAGTCACCCGCAAAGGTTCGTTTATGGCAAAAAAAAATATTTTCATAAAAAAAGGGTTTAGTATAGTCGATAACGCTAAGCCTGATTTTGAATTATTAGCCTTAAAATTCGATGAAAAAACTGCCAATCCTGAATTTAAAGAGATTTCAACCAAAAATTATTCAAAAGGATTGACAATTATTCGTTCGCAACAGTGCCCATATTCCGTTAAAAATGTCGATGCGATAATTCAAACCGCGAAAAAATTGAACCTTAAACCTTCTTTAGTAGAAGTGGACGATTCAGAATCCGCGCAAAAATCACCTTGCGCTTTCGGAACATTCTGTATTATAAATGACGGTATTATTTTAAGTCACCACCCCATCAGCAATACCAGGTTTGAAAATATTGTGAAAACAATAGAATAAAAATATTATCAGTATAACGATTTCAACTGCTTATAAATAATCAAATATATAAAGGCGTGATATTATGAAATACAAATGGCTCAATGAATATTGCCTGTTAAAAAAAGGCGCGGTAAAAGAATTCAAACCAGAGTGGGAAGCGACGCTATATCGCATAGGCGGAAAAATGTTTGCTTTACTTGGCGCAGACGGCGGTAAAAAACCGATAATATCCCTCAAATGCGAGCCGATGACCGGCCAGCTTCTCAGATCGCAATACGAAGATATAGTTCCCGGTTATTACTTGAATAAAGAACACTGGAATTCGATTTTTTTGGAAGGCGCAGTGCCCAAAGAAGCCCTCAAGCATATGATTGACATGTCTTACGATCTTGTGTTCAACTCGCTGACGAAAAAAATGATTAAACAGATATTAGAAGTGTAGATAAATAGGGAAAATCACATCGGTTTAGCCTGCGCCAGGCGATAAAACGAAAAAAATGTAGAAATTATCATGTTGTTTAAGCAATATGTTGAGAGCCGCTGAAAATATCCTGTCATAAGTTTTATATGGAGAAAAAAAATGTCTGATAAAAATATTAATAATTTATCTTTAAATTCTTTATTTACTATATTTTTTACTATATCAATTATTTTTAATTTAGCGCCGCCTTCGGCGTTTGCCGAGCCGTTGCTTTCGATCGAAAAAAATGAGGCGGTCGGCCTGTTTAGATTCGTTTCCGGGCTTTGCGGAGCCGGTCAAACCTCGAAAATGAATATTGCCGCATACGCCGAAATGTACGAAAACAAAGATGAAGATAAAGATAAAGTTCATGTAGAAAATTTCAAAAAAATATTCGAAGAACTGCCCAAATCCTTCGATTTATTTCCCGACAGGGAACTTCCGCCATCCAGAAAATTTAAAAGTTATACTGAATTATTGTATTATTATGCGGCGGCCGCAAGAGACCTTCGTCAATTCGAGTTTTCAATTTACGCTATGATGCCTTTTGATTATGCCGACAAATTAGTAGCATGTCTTCAACATTTTAAACCGATTTATCAAAAAATTCATTGCAAACCGACTGACAGATTATTAGACGATTATTTAAAAAGAACGCGAAATTCAGATTTTATAAAGCAGCTTCAGCGTTTTTACGGCGCCGACAGCAAATGCCCTGAAATCAAAGTCATAATCGTGCCGGTTTATATTTCCAAAAAACTTTATGATAAATATAATAAATCAATGTCCGCATGCAGCGTTAATTACGGCAATTTGCAAATAATCGAAGTTTTATTTACAGGCGATAAATTTAAAGATCCATATGACGTCATAGTTCACGAATTATGTCATTTTTACTATGACTTATCGTCCGAGATCGAAAAAACAGTTAAAAAGCTGACTGGATCAAATTCAATCAATGGAAAATTTTGCGCGCGGATTATCAACGAAGCGCTCGCAACGTCAATCGGCAACGGCTATTTTGGCGCAACGGATTTAAACACGAACTGGTATGAGGATGAAGCCATAGATAAATACGCAAAATCTTTATTTCCATGCGTCAAAAAATATATGGACTCAAATATAACCATAAACGAAAAATTTAACGAAGAAATATTGAATATTTTTAATAAAACTTTTATTGATGCGCAGAATAATCTGTCTTTTCTGCTCTACGACATTCATGTGATTTCCGATGCTATAAGCACACGCAATATTTTCAAGGAAATTAATTCCTTTTTCTATTGTAACGGATATCAAAGTTCCGGCACGATCGATAGTCCTAAAATGCTTGAAAATTTCAAGCGGCATAAAGATTATACAACTGTATTTGTCACTAACCGCGCGGGACTGAATTCATTAAAAGCATATAAATTAGAAGGTGTTGAAACGCTGATTAAAGATAAATTCACGGGGCCGGCAGTATATTTTAATTATGATAAAATACAAAAATGCAATTATCTGATTTTTATATGTAAAACCGTTGACGAATTAAAAGCGCTATTGAATAAATTATCCGCCGCTAGAATTATTCAGCCGTCAAAGCTGATTTCAATAAATTCAGGTTTAAAAAAATAAATGCGATGCCATAAGGTTATAAACTCAAAGTTTGACGCCGATTAATAGAATTGTTTACTATGAGCCGCCGCACCGGTTTATATTTAGTCATTCTGATTAAATCAAACTTCTTAATTTCATATTAAACGACGGAAAAAAAAATTTAATATCGGCGGTTATAATTTTAAGAGCGGCCGTGTCATCGGTGACGCCGCTGATTTTTTTTGAATTAGATATTATCCCAACGGCGTTAGCGAAACTCGCCAGCGCAATGTCCTGCTCGCTCCAGTTTTCTTTTTTGACTAACGGCAGGCAAAATTCATTTATAATTTCATTTAACTTCAACTTAAGATCGCCGATTTTTGTTTCGCGCTTTTCAAGTTTGGATTTACGGCATATAAAAGTGATACACGTATTGACGGCATCCGAGGCAACCGCTCTGGGACGCTGTTTGCGTTCGATATTAAGCGGCTGGATGCTCGTAATTATGAACGGTGAATTTCGAAACGCCTGAATAAAAGCGAGCCAACCGTTAATCGAGCTGTGCGAATACACAAACGACATAACCCCCGTTGTTTTAAGGACTCTTGCGCCCTGATTAAGCGCCTTTTGAAGTTGAACGCAGTATTTATGATGAGCGAGCGCGGGCGTTTTGCTTCTAAACGAAGATGCGACGAGCTCGTCGTTATTATCGGTGGCGGGTTTGGCGAATAATTCAGGCTCGATTTTAATCAACAGCAGACGCTTCCAGGCGTAAAAAAAATCGGCGAGCGCTGAATAAAAAATATTATCGTAATAAGGCGGATCGGTAACTATTGCATCAAAAAAAGAGTCGCGAAACGGAAGATCCTGCGCCTGCGCCTGTTGTATATGCACCGTGTTGACGGCATTATAGCCTTCATCGCTGCTATGGACCGGCTTATGACCGCGAACACGACCACAATCGCGATCATAATCATCTCCATTACCGCAGGCGCACTCATCGGCAGGGCCGCAGCCGGGGGCCGGCGCGAACGATTTAACGCCGGCTACTATTCTATTGAGTTTATCGCCTAAATTGGCGGGCCCGTTCAGCAGCGGGTCGGTTTCGGCGTAATCCCAGAGCATGGCGATTCCTGGGCCGCAAAAAGCGCGGCCAACCTGTTCGTTTTGCGCGATCCACATCGACAGGCGGCAGTTCCAATCGATCAACTGATCGATCAAAGCGGAAAGTAGTCCTATTGCTAGCCGGGCGATATCCGCTCCCAGCAGTTCAAACAGGGAATCGTATTCGGCGCGGAGTTCGTCTATTAAGTATAAAAGCAAAAGCCGCTGTCTGGGGTTCAAAAAATCGGCATGAGTATCGATGCCGTAAAGCGACGGGTTGACGATTCCCGACCAGCGCGGCAGTTTAGATTCCGGCAGTTTGCAGCCCATCTTTTTAAGCAATTTTTTCTCTGTTTTTATAATATCTTTAAGGGCCGGAACCGCGTTATCTTCGGCAGGCAAAAATAATTTGCCTGCTGCTGATTTTTTTTGGATAAGCGATATAAGTTCATCTTTACAATTTTTAATATTAAGGCCTTCGATAGTTTTATTACAACCGGGGCATTTGACGCTTCCGCCACGCTTGGCCCATACGCCGGTGAAATTAAAATTATCGCCGGTCGCCTCTATTTTAATTTGTTGTGATTGCGCGCCGTTAGAAATTATGAAAGCCAGGTTTTTAGATTTTTTTTTAGCCAGCCGCGGCCGTTTGATTAAAAACATTTTATATGCGCAATGCGGACAGTTAATCGAATAAGTCCATAAATAGCCGAAAACTTCATCGTTATATTTTTTTCTTAAAGGAAAAAGCCAGTCGGTTTTAGCTTTGAGCGAATTTAATATTTTATCGCCTGAATTTTTAATAATATCTTCGATATTAACCGCTTTAGAATAGATCATATTACACTTTTGAATAAATACGGACAGCTCATTAATATCGATGGAATAGGTATCGATTCCGAGCAAATTGGACTCGAATGGAATCGTCCCGCCGCCGCCGAACATATCTAAAAGTCTGGGAGTCTGCTTATAACCCTTCACCATATAGCGTTTCGCGGTTTTTAAAACGGCGGCGGATATTTTAGGCGATACAAGTTCGTTTAAGATTTGCGCCGCGGCCGCCGAGCGGTCTTTACACACCGTCGCAAAAACCAGAGCGCGCATGGCGCAGTGAGGCCGGCGCGCCCACCATACATGAACGGTATGCGAAGTTTCGCCGCGGCGATATCTTTCGCTGAATCCGGCGCTCGACGCTTCGAAATGCAGCGCGCCCGAATCAATAAGCCTTTTGCAAGACGCGGTGGGCAGGCAGGCTATCTGTGGACTGATAGAGATAACCGGGCACCGACGGTTTATATCGTGGTTATTTACTTTAAAATTCATTTAACTGCCTTTTCATTTCAAACTTTTTTCTTTTTTACGCGGTTGAACAAACGGTTAAAAACTGAAAAATTTATCTGGAGTGAATATTTTACATAAGGTGAATAATCATTATAACATCAAAAAAAAATATATTCAACCACTCTTTATTTACCTCTTTATTTGCCTCATCTCATCTCATCTCATCTTATCTTAATCCCATCTCATCTTATCTTTACTGTGCAATAATCTGTGTCTCCGAATTATCTTTGCAATAATCTGTTGACAAAACCGATAAAATTGAGTAGAATTTTCAATATACAACCATTGTGAAAGGCCGGCTATGATTTCAAGTGAAAAAAAAACGGCAAAGCCGAATAATTCATTATTTTATTGCGCACTTATTATTTTTATATTGACGGCATCGGCTTTTTTTTATGCCAACCGACCGGTTTTAGCTTCGCGCGCATATAATCCAGCCCGCACCTGTTATTCAAACTTAAAAACCATAGAAGGCGCGGTTGAATTATACACTATGGAAAACAGTTCAGATATAAATTCCTTAGACGATCTTGTAAAAAACGGATATCTTAAAATGAAACCTGTCTGTTATTCGCGGAGTGACACAAAGGATTCATATTCATTTTCCAGGCCGATAAACAAATCAAATCTCAGTCAATTTTTTAAAATCGTCAAATGTACAAATCATGGGTTATATTTAACGGACAAAAATTTATTTGAAAAAGAAGTCGATGCGGCTATTGAATATCGCAGGGAACGCCAGAAATTTTTTCTGACTATATCGGCGGTTTTATCGATTTTAATTCTGTGGCAATTAGTTAAATTATGGAGGAAATCATCTTGTTAAGTATAAATTATTCCATATGCCGCGAATGCGCAGCGTGCTTAAAAGTATGCAAACACGGGCCGCTGCGCGCTTCGAAAGACAATCTCAACCGGCCGGAACTCGTTTCAGACGGCGTCGGTTGTTTTTTATGCGGCCACTGCCTGAGCGTGTGTCCTGCCGGGGCTATCACAATTGACGGAGCGGGCGCGGCCGATTTAAGCGAAACACGCCAGCCGGTCTCTGATTACGATAATTTTATTAATTTTATAAGAACACGGCGCAGTGTGCGTAATTATGTAAATGAGCCGTTAGACGGCGAACTTGTGGCAAAAGTGATAAACGCGGCGCGCTATTCGCCTACGGCAAAAAACTCCGCAGGCGTCCGCGTCACGGTAGTCAGCGGCGAAAATGTCCGTAAATTAGCCCAAATTACATTTGATTTTTATAAAAAATTAACTGATATGGTCAAATCGCCCATTAAAAAGTATATTTTTATGCTTGCGGCAGGCTATTCAACGGTGCGCGCTATCGAAAATAATATGGCCTCGTTCGAATATGGTTATAATATGTGGATAAACGGGGTTGATCTTTTATTTTATGACGCGCCGGCGCTATTAATAACCCACGCCGATAAAAAACTCGTCATGCCCAAAGACGACTGTAGCTACGCTCTTTATGCGATGAGCCTGGCGGCTTCGTCTCTTGGATTGGGCAGTTGTATCAACGGCTACTTTTTAAGGGCCGCCGAACACAGTGACGAAATCAAAAATTTCATTAAACTGCCACAAAACCATCAAGTTTATGGCGCGATGACGCTCGGGCGCTGTTCGGTTAAGTATCAAAAAACTCCGCAGCGCAAGCCGGTCGAAACATTTTATATAAGCTGAAAAATGCGTTAACCGGTAACGCCGTGTGGCACGGCGTAACGTGCGTGGAGTGATAAAACCGTCTTAAAAATAACGGCGCTGACGAAAGATATATATGTCAAATATTTTCGAAATTAATTTTTTAAGATTCATAAAAGAAACCGGGATAATTGAGCCCGGCGATAAAATACTGCTCGCCTATTCGGGCGGCCTCGATTCGGGTTGTCTTTTATATCTTTTATATAAATTCCGCGGCGCGCTTAATATCGAAACGAAGGCTTTTTACCTCAACCACGGCATCAGAGCGGCTGAAGAATTAAGCGCGGAAATCGAACTGATTAAAAAAAACTGCGCGGCTTATAACACTCCGCTGACCGTCGCGGCCGCCAATGTAAAAAAAATAGCCCGCGACGAAAAACTTTGCGTCGAAGACGCCGCCCGCAGAACCCGTTACAGCTTACTTTCCGGCGCGGCGCGCGAAACCGGATGCAATAAAATAGCCACCGCGCACCATCTTGACGATTCCGCCGAAACCGTAATTTTAAAATTAATCAAAGGCGCATCGCCGTCGGCGTCGGGCGGAATAGCGGCCGCGTTCAAAAATATAATAAGGCCCCTACTTTTTGCAGGCAGGGATGAAATTGAAAAATACAGCCGAGAAAACGGCCTCTCTCATTCCACCGATTCGACTAACGCCGATAACGGATACGAAAGAAATTTCCTGCGCGCTAAGATAATGCCTCTGATAAAAGAATTAAACCCGGGGTTTTCTTCGGCTATATCTAATTTCTACGATATCCAGAAAGAAGAAAATGACTTTATAGATTCGATGGTATTTGATTTCCATCGAATGTTCGCGGCGTCTTGCGGCAGCGGCTCCGACGGCGTATTCAGCGTGCTGGCTGAAGAATTTAATAAAATACACACGGCCGTTAAACGCCGTTATATACTTCATATATTCAGGCTGTTAAACGCGGACGGCGGGCGGATAAATTACGCCGCGGTGCAACTGGCGCTTGATTATATCGAAAATAACAGAAACGCCGAATATATTCAAATCATAAAAAACAGATTGTATATCGCTAAGCGGGCGAGTTTCGATCCGGCGCGAAAATACGCCGCGGCCTCTAATTGTATAACATTTAGCGCTGTTAAGCCCGAAGCTCGTTTCGACCAAAAAGAATTTAATCCCATAGAAATAAATGCGGGCGGCAATAAAACGCTTTCGTGCGGCGGTTTTAATTACCGCTTCACGCTTAACTCGGCGTGCCAGCAAGACTTATGCCACACAAGCGACGGGCCGGAAGGCTTCGCGTTTCGTTTCATCATGCCGCCTGGTACCGTACTTCCCCTTATTATAAGGCCTTTTTCACCGGGCGATAAAATAAAGCCTTTCGGCATGAAAGGCGGAACGCAAAAATTATCAGACCTTTTCGTTAACGAAAAAATTTACGGGCCGCTTAAAAAATATATACCCGTTATATGCGCTGCAGACGGCGAAATAATCGCCGTCTGCAATATTAAAATATCTTTATATGCCGCGCCTTTTAAAGCGGGCGCCGATTCAATCGAAGGCGCTTATTTATTTTCCGCCTTTTCAAAAGAGATTTTATAAAGGGCGAATCCGTCTTTTTTTACGCCCGTTTCAAATTCTTTTTTATCTTTAATGTCGTATTTTTCAATTGCGCCGCTTATTAAATCGGTAACCGCGGCTGTTTTAAAATCGGCAAAGGCCGACGGTTCGTAGTCGGTGAAATTAAATATTTTACGGAAATTAACCGCCTGCCCGGCTAATTCACCCGAATTGCTAAAAGTCGCTACCACCGCGGAATTTTTATAAACCCGCGCGAACGAATAAACGCCGGCCTTATCGTCGGTTGAATAAGTGAAAAGCGCGCCGCGCCTCAATTCGATATTATCGTTTCGCCATGCGATGGCTTTTTTATAAAAATTATATATATCCATCTTCCACTTCGATCCGTCCCACTCCATACATTTGCGGTTCTGCGGGTCTTTGTCGCCATCGAGCCCGATCTCGTCGCCGTAATAAACGCAGGGGGCGCCGGGATAGGCCATTATAAAGGTTATCATTTTATAAAGCGTCGCTTTATCGCCGCCGCAAACGCTTAATATGCGAGGCGTGTCGTGCGAACCGAGAAGGTTTAACATCGAAAAGAACGCGGAATCAGGCAGGTTAATTTTATCGGCGGCCAGTTTAATATCTAATTCTCCCGCCTTTATATCTTTTTTAACGAAAAACGACAGAAGCGAGTTTCGCAGCCTGTAATTCATAACGCCGTCGAACTGGTCGCCGGCAAGCCATTTAGAGCCGTCAGACCATATTTCGCCGACTATATAGGCCTCTTTATTATAGCTTTTAACCGCTTTGCGGAAATCTTTCCAGAACGAATGAGGCAGCTCCTCGGGCACGTCAAGCCTGAAACCATCGATAGCGGTGTTTTTCATCCAGTAATGAGCGACCGACAGCAAAAAATCATAAACGTCGGGATTTTTAATATTTAACTTCGGCATAGAGCCTATATTCCACCAGCAGTCGTAATTAGGCTTCTGCATATTAACCGGAAAACTTTTAAAATTAAACCAATCTTTAAATTCACTCTTTTCGCCGTTTTTACGAACGTCGGCAAAAGCGAAAAAATCGGTAGAAGTATGATTGAATACGCCGTCAAGTATTATTTTAATACCCGCGCCGTGAAGCGTATCGATTAAAGCCTTGAAATCGCTTAGAGCGCCGAGCGTCGGATCGATTTCAAAATAATGAACCGTATCGTATTTGTGATTCGAAAACGATTTAAATATAGGGTTGAGATAAACGGCGTTCACGCCGAGTTTTTTCAAATGCGGAACTTTTTCGTTTATACCTTTTATATCGCCGCCGGTAAAATTATCCATTACGGGCGCGCTTCCCCACTTTTGAACGAAATCCTGGTTGAGCGATTTATCGCCGTCGAAAAAACGGTCGGGGAATATCTGGTAAAAAATCGCATCCGGCCACCAGTGGGAGCGGTTTATGCTTAAAAAGAAATAATCAGGAACGCCGAAGGCGTTATCGTATAAAGAACCCTGTCCGGTTTTCGGTTCGAAAATGCCCTTGTATCCATAATATGCATTGCGTCCGCCGGAATTCAACTGGAATAAATATACTGATTTCGAGTCGCAATTATCGAAATAAGATCTGTAATAATCGTAAATGCCGTCACAGGCAAATTTTTTCATTTCGCTTAATTCGAATCTGGAATTTTTATCCTTCGCCTTTAAAATCGAAGCGGAAACCAGGTCGTTTTTAAAAGAGCGCACGACCAGCCTTACGCTTGCGGTATCGGTAAAATCGATATATTTTATTTCGGTAGGCTTATGCATTAGCCCGTCAATTTCAACCGTATCGTCATTATTCGACACTTTTTCGAGACGGGCGTATAATTTCCCGCCCGCATGGATAACGCTGTTTTTACCGCCCTGGCCGTCATCCATAGTTTCGGGATTCGACGGATCGCTCACCCAGACGCTGTTATTGATAACGAACTTATATTGATGGCTGCCGGCGGGAACTTCAATTTCGGCTTCCCACATGCCGCCCGCGGTTTCTTTCATCGGCGAGGCGTCTTTATTCCATTCATTAAAGCTGCCCGCGATGCTAACGCTTTGAGCCGAAGTATTCGGCGCATAGCAAAATTTTACGAGTTCGCATTCCAGCCGGTCGGAAGCCTCGGCAGCCGAAGCTGGCAAAGATAAAAACAATGCCGATAAAACAAGCGCGATCGATACGATCGATATTTTAAGCGCTGAATTATTTATTGGAACTTCTATAAATCGAGTTTTCATTATAAATCCCCCGTCAGAATCAGAAATTTAATGTATATAATTCATAACAAGCCGTATAAGTTTTTGCGCATAGCAGATTTTCAAACGAATTATTTTTTAGGACCGTCTCCGTCTCCGTCTCCGTCATCGCTATTGCCGCCGCTTTTTTTTTCGCTTTCAGATTCATGTGAATCTTTTTTAGACGCGGTTTCTTTTTCGTCGTCTTTTTCGGTATCTCCCGCGCCTGACAGGGATTTTTTAAATTCCCTGATGCTTTTACCCACCGCTCCGCCGATAAGCGGAAGTTTATTGGGACCGAATACTACAAGCGCTATTACCAATATTACGATCAATTCAGTCGTGTTCAAACCAAACATCTTTCACCATCCGATTTAAATATTCCTCGATATTTTGAGGCCTGGAATATAAAAACGCGCGCCCTTTTTTACACTCTGCCTTTCGTTATCTCGGCCAATAAAATAAGGTTTTGAAGATCTTTAAGCGCGTCCTGCGGCTTATAATCCGACTTAATGTCAACGTGTTTGATGAATTTATATTCGTTATTTGTCATTTCGAACGATAAAAACGGCGTAAGCGTATCTAAAGTTTTTCTGAATTTTTCGTTCAATATTTTTTTAGCGTCTTCCTCCGATACGTTCTGCACTATATATTTAGCGTCGAAGCCGGCGTCGCCGATCTTGACTTCAGCCGAAAGATTCACTTTATCTAAAAGTTTGCTGACCGCGTTTTCCGGTCTTAATAAAAGCCGGTGCGGCGGGGCCATATTAACTTCGAGCAGTATTTCAGATGCGTCAAGAAAATCGACTTTAATATAATGTTTGTCGTAATCGGCGTAAAGCCTTGAAAATGGGCGTTTGGCAGCGTCTGTAATATTGCCCATCCCGTCTTCTTTGATGATTTTGCCGCCGGTTAAACCTTTTAATCCCTCTAAAAATTCATTAACCGTCATATTAAACCTCCATCCATTTTTTATGAATAATCTTTTATTTTATTTACGAAACAAGCCGGGTTATATTATAATTCCCGTTTCAAGACCGCTTCCGGCGCGCAGGCTAAATTTGAAATCTTCAAATCCACAGCCCGCTTTATATTCAATGCTATAATCGAGCGCGTCGCCCGAATTAGTTTCGATAGCATTTTTGAGCGGAAAATGAATGTTATTGAGCGCCCAAAAATCGCTAAGTTTCTTAAACCGTTTCATTTCAGCCGATTGATGAACTAAAAGTTTTATGCGCAAAGTATTTATAAGTCCGCCGCGTATAATTTTGAGTTTGCCCGCCGCTTTAATATTTTCATCCTGCTCGGTATTTTTATAATAATCGGCCTCATAGTATATCACGGGAACGCAATATGCTTTAATGCCGGTTTCAGCCTTTGAATAAGCGTCTTCGTAATGGGCCGATTTAATATTGTGACCGTGAAAATCATAAGCGCAGTTTATCAGGTCGAATTCTAAAATAGCGCGTGCCGGAATCACGACGGGAACCGATGCGAATTTATTAAAATGATTTTGCATAAAGGCGTTCACAACGGGAATCTGCTGTTCGATCATAAAACCGCAATGACACATTTCACATATTAAAAAATCCTGCGCTTCATCTAAAATAATATTTTTAGCGTCGGCGTTAAGCGCCTTCACCTTATCTTTCAGGCCGTTCGCCTCTATATTGCGGCATAAATTACGATAGTTAATCTTATCGTATTCAACGGCGGTGACCGACGCGCCTCGCGCCGCCGCCATAAAGGATAAAATCCCCGTTCCGGCGCCGAGATCCACGACGCGGCTGCCGGGTTTTATAAGTTCGTCGAAGCGCCCGGCGAAAAAATCCATGCGGAAATTATCCGTCAGCATAAGCCGGTGATAAGCTATATTAAGCATACCGAATATTTGCGCGTTCATATCAGCAGGCCAGCCCTTCTTTTACGATCTTTTTAAATTCGTCGATTTTGGAATTTTCTATATTGCCGCCCTGAACGATAAGCTCATTCCCGCCGCCTTTTATGTTGAAATGCCCGGCGAGGGATGCGAAGAGCTTTTTAACGTCGCCGGCGCCGCCCCGGGCGCGGCCTATTATGAAGCGGAACGCGCCGCCCTGCAAGCTGCCGGCCGCCGCTTCGTTATTAATCATTACAAAGCTAAAATTTCCCGGCGCTTTTGAAAATATCTGCGCGATCCTTGAAAGTTCCGCGTAGTGCATATCGGAAGGCTCGAACCAGTATATTCCGTTTTCTAAATATTTACCGCCGCTCAATTCATCGGCTATTTTCGAGTAATAAGAATCGAGCAGCTCGCTTTTTCTTTTGGCGAGAGTTTTATTTTCGTTATTGAGTTTTTCAACCGATTTAAGCAATTCGGAATAATCGGCGCTTAAATACTCGGCGGCCGATAATAAAATATGATTTTTACGCCTGTAATCTAAAAGCGCCTTCATGCCGGTAACGAATTTTATGCGCATAGCGTTATTTGCCTTCTGCCGGCCTATTATTTTAATGGCGCCCGCCTCGCCGGTATAAGCTAAATGAGTTCCGCAGCAGAGCGAATTATCGAAACCCTCGATCGAAACGAGCCGCACCATTTCATCTTCGAGCGCCGGGCGCTTGCGAAGCGAATATTTATCAAGGCCGCTTGCAGGCGTTAAAAAAGAAACGACCTTTAAATTTTGATGCACTATCGAATTGGCGAGAGTTTCAACTTCGTCTATAATGGCGCTATCGAGTTTGAAATTTTTAGATTCGGCCGGCTCGCAATTTTTATCGGGGATCACATCTATAGTCATGTAATCCGCGCCCATGTGCATTGAAACGGTATGCAGGCCGGCCGTTCTGATAAAAGATTCCGAAAGGATGTGCTGCGAAGTATGGTCCTGCATATTTTGGAACCGGAAGGCAAAGTCGAGCTCGCATACCACTTTATCTCCCGGGCCGATATCTACTCGCGAATAAAGACGGTGAACTATTTCACTCTCGCCGTCAGAATTTTTGCGCTCGTAAACGTATTCAACACCGGCGCCGTTTATTAAGCCGCGGTCGCAAACCTGCCCGCCGCCCTCTGGATAAAAACATGTAGCCTCTAAAACAATTTCAGTTTTAATAATTTCTTCGCCGGATTCGCCCAAACACTTAAAATCGGCGGCCGATATAACCTTCGATTCATTTTCGCGGCAATAAAGATCATCATAATATAACTTATGTGTACCCGCCACTAACAGCGCTTCCTTTCGATTTAAAGTAAATTGAAACCACTATATAATCTTCGAACCACTTTGTGTGATATTGCTTGCGTTGTTGTATTATATTATATTATTACAAAAGATGCAAGCAGGCATTTTATTTTATTTCGTTTTATTTTACTCATAATACC
>DIVV01000062.1 GCA_002423385.1 bacterium UBP16_UBA6123 | reverse complement strand
CACGTAGACTACGTGGTTGATAGGCCGGGTGTGCAATGCGAGTAATCGTTTAAGCTGACCGGTACTAATCGGACGAACACTTAATTGCCATATATTTATTATAAAAACTTTAAATTCTAGACATTTATGTTTATCTTGATATGCAACCTATTTATAGTGACTAGTGCATAGTGCACAGTGTATAGTTTCGTGTTTTAACCTTTCAGGTTTTAAATCAAGACTATGCACTATCAACTATACACTATGCACTGGAATTATTTTCCTGGTGACAATAACGCGCGGGCCACACCCGATAACATACCGAACTCGGAAGTTAAGCCGCATCGTGCCGATGATACTACTCGGGGAACTGGGTGGGAAAGTAGGTTATTGCCAGGTCTATCGAAACCCCGGAGCGCAAGCTCCGGGGTTTCGTCTATTATATTAACTATTCACTGATAAATAATTAAATTTACAGGATTGGACGAAAGTGGTTCTTTATATGATATCACTGTTTCGTTTATTGTGCCTGATGAATATTCGATGAGCCGCATTCCTGTATTGTCCTGGCAATGAAAAATAGTGCCGTTTGCGATTTTGAGCGTTTTGTCGTTGCATGGATTTGTGTCGGTTGATTTTTTTTTGAGAGTCGGCGGGAGCTGAACAAGGTTTTCAAAGCCAAGTTTGAAACCACAGCCCGGTTTATATTCGAAACCGGGAGATATTGAAGCGCTTTTATTATTTTTGCCGTCTTTATCCATTATAAATTTTATTTCGGCCAGAAACATATTTTCACCCGTCGTTTCCGCAACAACCGCCAGCGGGCTGCTGCCGCCCGTCACGGCCCGCACGCTGTAATCGCATAGCGCGGGTGAAGCGTTTTCGTTTATAACGACAACCGAAGTGGGATATTCTTTATAAAAAGGCCCCTGTTTAATATTAGCGTTATCGAAATAATTAATCATATAGCCGCTGCCGAGTTGATGAGCATAACTTTGAAAAATAATCCAGCCACTGGCGTCGTTGGTCAGGCAATGCGCGAATAAATGCGAATAAACGCCTTCCATTAAATATTTTTCGGTTATAACCGGCGCGGCAGCCCGGGCGACGTCTATTTTAAAAATATACATCGGTATTAAAAGATTGTCGAGCAGATAGGCGGTTTTTTCATGAACCATCATATCGTGCGCATTTTTAGCGATACCGAGATCGGTTTTTCCGATTTCATTTAGTTTTTCATCCAGGCATATAAAAAGTCCGTCAGCCGATATATATACGGCATCGTTATCCGCCGTGATAGAGCCGATCGATGAATATTTCTTTTGCGCCGCGATGCCTCCTTCTTTGTTAAAACTAAAAATTTCCGTTCCCGAATAAAGAATATAATGATTTTTGAATTTAACCGCATCGGCCGCATTTTTTATTTTGATATCAATAGTTTTAGAAAGTTCTTTCTTCGAAGGATCGTATGAAAAGTCGCTTAGCGTATCCGGGCAGATGACAAGCATTCCCATCAAGCATTTCGACCCGGCAGCCGTCAGGCTTTTAGAAATAGTTTCTGCCGCAAAGGCGGCGCAGGCGCCGAAGCGGCAGAAATAAAAAACTAAAACAATAACAATAACAAAAGCAAAAGTGAATATAGTTATTAAATTCGTTAATGACCGTGATTGAAATTTTCTTTTTTTCATTACCGCCCCCTGATTTTAATACAATATTTTGACTTGTTAATTATATCCTGCCTCGAGATTGATAGTATTTGTCATGCCCCCTATAACTTCGTTATTCTTTTTAAATTACTTTGGCATGCCGTTACATCATATCACATTTATATTTATATATCAACGTCATTTTTTATCGCCATCGGCAGCGATGGCGGCGTTATAATACGGTTAATACTAACCGCATCCTGACTAAGGACGGCAGAGTTCTTATCTGTGAATGGCAGGGGATTCCGGTTTTTCAGGGCGATACTTACAACTTCTTTCTCGGCGTCGGAATCGATATTACCGCCCGCGTTCGCGCTGAAGAAAAAGCCTTTGAGCACGCCGTTTTTCGTAATCGGGTATTTGAAAGCTCGAAACTTCCTATAATCGTTATGGATGCGGAAAGTTATAAATATGTCGATTGTAATATGTCGGTCGTTAAAATATATGGTTTATTTTATTTGAATGGCGCCACCGCCGCCCCGACGGGGTTATATGGGACGCCGAAGTTCATCTTATGAGTTTTATCGATAACGGTAAAAAGTATCTGCAGTTTACACTTATAGATATAACCGCCTCTAAAAAGTCGGACGGCACACTCTTTTAACATAAATATGACGGCCGCCGGGTGATATCCCGGATAAAGTATCGCATGGCAGAGCGTTTTCACTCATCTTTTACCGTCAATATTTCATTATCAGAAAAGCGTTTTTAACTTTACAGTAGGGGATAGTGACGATATATTTTTTGTGGAACGCCAGTTCGTCCGAATTTTGATTATCGTTTTTAATTTCTTTGACCGATTCGATAATCGGCATTACTATCCAGAAAAAAACATCGATTTTTTTCGATTCAAGCGCCGCGAAGCGCGCCTGGGAGTCGAGCGTGACTATCTCGATATTTTTGCCGAGTTCTTTTGATATATCGCCGAGCAGCGCGGCGTTAAATCCGGCCGGCCGGCCGTCGGCTGAAACGTAGTCTAACGGGGGCATATCGCCCGATACTCCCACGAATATAGTTTCGGCCCCGTTTATTTTTTCGATATTATTTATTTCAGGCTCGCCGCCCGCGGGAAATTCTTTGATCCATTTTTGCCGTAACTCGTCTAGACGGCCGCTGTCCTGCAATTTTTTGATTGCGCCGTTGAATAAGTCGCGCAGTGCGATCTCGGAAGCCCTCAGCATCATTACCGCGCCGAAATCCTGTTTGCATATATAAGCTTTCATATCGGAATTTCTCTGCGCGGCGTAAACCGAGCTAAGATCGGTCGTCATCATTAAATCGGCGCGCCCCGATTTAAGCATGGCTAAACAGCCGGTCAATGAATTGCTGTATTTAAGTTTGTCGATAAAGCAGTTATATGTGATGTTTGTAATTTCTTTTAAAGTTTGCTCGCTCCATCGGTCAAAGACGGCGGTAACGGTTTTTCCGTTTAGAAACGAATAGTCTTCTTTTATCAGGTCCATATATTCGACGGATGCCGCCGGCTGCGTTGAGGCCGCCGGAGTTTCAGCTTTTTGCGCTCTTGAATTTGGCGGTGTTGTTATTATAAGCAGCGCGGCAAACGCCGCGGTTAAACAAACAGATTTAATTTTCATTGTAAGATTATCTCCAACTTAATATTCCGTTGATGATTATATCATATTATTTGGAAACATTAAAGTATTAAGTTTTTTTATAACGTCAAATTTATATAAATGTAAAACCTTATAAAAAAGATTCGGTGATGGCGAGGCTTCACCGGTTTATTCTTATTGAATCTTCAAGCGATATGATTCCGTAGTATGCCCATTTATTTGCGTCTCTATTAACTTTTAACTTTCCTGCGTAAGAAACGTTACTGTCCCAGAATTGAGGAAGTTTTTCATCCTTTTTTAATTTAACTGGAATGGAATTCATTAATGTAGGCGGAGTGCCGGTGCAGCATCCGTCCCAATATTCTTTTCCGACGAGAATGTTTTTTTTAGTGCGCGATAGTATTCCCGTCAGGTATCCGTTAATTTTAAAAGTCTTGCCTTCGTATTTTTTAAAAAATTCGAAATCTTTTTCATTCAATTCAGAAGAATTTTTACCATCGATGGTTTTGATGAATTTTTCGATTATAGATATATCGAGTTCTTCCATTACTGATGAATCAGAAAGAACCGTGTTTTCAGCCGGTTTTTCGTTCATCGTTTCAATGTTATATCCACGCATGCGATATATATAGCCGTCTTCGGGTTTTGGATCTATGAAAAAAGTGCCGGATACGATAACGGGCCGCAGTCGTTCAAATTTCACTTTTTTATACATTTCTACGAGCACGTATTGATTGTATTGCGGTCTTGGGCCGTAGCAGCAGGTTTGCGTTGATCTTAGAATGCAGAAATTGCTTATTTCTTCGCCTTCTTCGAGAGGATACATAAAACCGAGTATTTTTAATTCGGTTTTATTCACGGACATTAAAAAATCGGGTGCGGGATTTCTTTTTGCCGCGTCGAATTCCCATAATTGCATGGTAGCGAACGGAAGAAAACCGGTGCCGGCTTTCGATATGTCCGTTTCGTCAATGCTCACGCTTCGATGCGTTGTTTGAACGCCCGTTGCCGCCTGCTGCGCATCTTTTTGTATGGTTTCCAACGAAGTTTCGCCTGTGGAGTTTCCATCGATGTCATCGTTAATTGTAACCTGCATTTTTTCTTTCAGGCTGGTGCCGCCGTTTTTATATGTTATAACAAAAACCGTCAGCAGGTATATGCTAATAAATAATAAAATATATGACGCCGCGCTCTTGATAATGTTCATAATATATTCACCTCTATGAGGCCGGAGGCCGTGCCATGTTATGGCTATGGCTATGGCGGCGGCGATCCGGCTTTTGATTTAATTAATCGTTATTTAATAGTCTATTTCGACTTTTATATTTTTTCCTTTGAAATATATCTTACCATTGGCGAAAAACCTTATGTTTTTTCCGGCAAGTTTTTCGTGATGGCCTGTAAAATGTGAGCAATCGCCTATAGATTCTTCGGCAAGCTCTATGGGCGCCGCTTTTAATATTAAATCAAATTCATCGTTTTTAAGGCCGTTTTTCAGCTTGCATTTAAATTTAATTTCTTCGGCGCTGGTTCTTATCGAAGCGCCGGTATTATTTCCGCCGCCCACCAGCCATAATTCCACCATTCCGTCTTCGTTTAGTTTAATTTCACAATGGCCGTTTTCACAGCTTCCTATTTCGAATAATTTTCCATCGTGGAAGGCTTTATGATGATGGCCGTGCTGATGCTGATTCTGATGTTGATGGCTGTCGCTATGAGCGTGGTTATGATCGGTATGTTGGCGATGCTGTTCACAGCAGTGGTTTTCGTTGTTTTTATCTTCGTTATTCTCCGCCGCTTTTAACGCGGATGAAAACACGCAACAATAAACTAATACTACAATGTAAACTATAACTTTAATTAAATTATCTTCGCTTGATTTTTTTAAATTCATTAAACTCACCCTTTCATGATAATTGTGTTAATCCTTTGATAATATCGATTTTATATGCGTTTATAGCCGGAAATAAAGCCGTGAAAAATGCTATGAGCATAACCGCGGGAATTATGAGCAGCTCGTTTTTTGAAATATATAAAGCGGAAAAAATGACTCCGGTTTCTAAATTAATGTAAATTCCGGCCGCATAGATTATTAAATGTCCGGCGATGGCTCCTATTATCATTCCGGCCAGCGTTATCGCCAGGCATTCCCCTATTACGACTCCGAAAACTATTTTTCTCGGCGCTCCGAGGAATCTTATCAATGCGATATCTCTTTTTCTTTGATTTATCGAGTTGAGCAGTATCGAAAATAAAAAAAGTACCGAAAGAAAAGCTATGACGGCTGATATCATTAATAGTACATAATCTATCCAGCTTATTATATTAAAAAGTTTCGGCAATACTTCGTTTGGAACGATAAACTGCGCCGAGCGTGACTGGTTGATGTTATATTTAAGGTCCTGTACTCCCGGATGCATTATTCCATTACGTATGCGTTTTATTTTAATATAAGCTCCGCTGATTTCACGGTATTTTTCATCGACGGCCATATCCGCGACTGCTCCGCCATGGCCATCGAGGGTGTAAAACGTTTTTAGAGGAATATATATCGCCCGGTCGTGTGGAGTGCCGGTAGGCGCCATGATGCCGGTTATTTTGATGTTATCGTTATGCACGGGATCACCGGAATTGACTCCGCATACGGGATTGAAAACCGAACCGATTTTAAATTTTAAAGATTTTGCCGCAGCATACCCGGCGACCGCTTCGTCGCGTTCTTTGAATGCTCTGCCGGCGCCGCCGGCTTCTTTTGTGAAGTTGAATTTTTTTCCGGGTTGGTATTCGAAACCTCTAAAAAATTCGTCGTCGACGGCGTTTACTCTGAATCCGGCGTAAGAATGTCCGCTGCAAAAGGGAATGGCTGTTTCAACCACGGGATCGTTTTTGACTTTTTTATAATATTCCCAGTTGATTTTTCCCGGCATTTCTTCGATATGATAAACGGCGTTAAGCGTTATTTGCAGTGAAGAGCCTTTCGGGCCGAGCACTCCGTCTATACCGTGTCCGATTCTGTTGAAGTTTAACTGCGTTTGTTCCCTTAGCGATATTACCGAAATAAGCATTGCTATTGAAACGGCTATGCTTAAAACCGCGAGAATGGAAGAAAACAAATGCTGCCTCAGACTTTTTAATATCATTTTGGTTACGATAATCATTTTTCACCACCCGCTTTTATGTGCGTGCGGCAATTTATATCGTTGAAATCGATATTTTTGTCGAAAGCGCATATAACTTCTTTTTCGTGGCTTACGGTAATTAACGCGGAGCCTGCTTCGGCTGCGCACTTTTTGAGAAGTCCAATAATCGCGTCGGAATTTATGGAATCCAGAGAACTGGTCGGTTCGTCGGCAAGAATGAGTGGAGGTTTTTTAATTACGGCCCTTAGAACCGCGACTCGCTGCTGCTGACCGAGTGAAAGCTGTGAAGGATACTTGCAGGCCTCATTTATAAGTCCTGTTTTTTCGAAATATTCCATTATTTCTCCGGCGCGGTATTTATATCCTGCTATTCGAAGCGATAATTCTATATTTTCATAAGCGCTGTATCCCTGGAGCAAGTTAAAATTCTGGAATACATAGCCTATGTTTTTCGCTCTGAATGAATCGAGTTCTTTTTCATTCAATGAATTTAATTTTACGCCGCACACATTGACGCCGCCTTCGTATCCGCCGAGAACGCCGGCTATGATATTAAGTAAAGTAGTCTTGCCGCAGCCTGAGCGTCCGAATATGGATATTATTTCATTATCCTCGAGCGTAAAACGATTAATGTCGATTACTTTAGAGGCGTCGTCGAATTTTTTGACGAGATTGTCGATTTCTACAATCATCGTTACCGCCTTTCATGTATAAGGAACTACAAACTATATTTTCCGATAATTACGCGAAGCATGCCGCATAAAAGAAAAATACGTTTGTGATGCCGTATCTTTTTTTAATTAATTAATTATTATTTTATAGAAACGTTATAACCGAAATTGATTTATCGGTTCAAACGGTATGATAGAAAATCTCCAGCGGAGGAGAACGTAATTTGATAAGCGATCTTAAGAAGATGAATAAAATGAAAACACGATTACATAAAACTTTATTTTTTATCGTAAGCGATTTAAAGAGCGTTGTTATGGCGAATGATATTATGGTTGAAAAGATAAGAATGTAACTACAGAGTAAACATTGCCGGGCTTCGTCATGTGCGCAATGTCCGTTTTCATGGTAATGGAAAGAAGAAGCCACGCTTAGCGCTAGAAACAGTGGTAGGAAAAGCAGGATTATTGTTTTTAGATTGTAATTGAAAAAAATTATTGATTTCATTTTAAGTTGATTATATCATTTTCATTATATTTTTGTCAAGGCGCCCGCTTAAGTGGGGTGTGCGAAATAAAAATATAT
>DIVV01000236.1 GCA_002423385.1 bacterium UBP16_UBA6123 | reverse complement strand
GCAGTTTTATATTCAGGGAGAGAATAGGGGGCCATGGGGGAAAAGAGAGGGCCATTGGTCCTTTCTTTTCCCCCATCCCGGTCTTTAGCGTAAAATAAGAAAAATAATATTTATAATTTTATCGGCGTAAATATCACGGCAGCAATTATATAGCCGATAATAAAGCTATGGATTTAAAAAACGAATTTAATAAAAGTTATGATACAGGATCGAAATTAATCGGGTATATAACGGCGTTATTATTTTTAGTGGTGTTATCGGGCGCGGCGTTAAATTCCGGGTGCAGCGGCAAGCGCGATTCGGCGTTAAGTCTTGTAGAAGAGCCGGTTTTAATAAGCGGGCCTGCGACTAATTTTCGTTATAACAGTTCGGCGATTCCGACGATGAATTTAAAGCCGCTTTTCGACGAAAGCTGCGTGCGCTGTCACAACGCTGAAATAACGCCGAAAGTGCCTCTGACCAATTATCTGGAAATATATACACGCGGAGTTTTAGTTAAAAGGGCCGTGCAGCCGGGCGGAAGAATGCAGCAGTACGCGCCGTTCGATTTTGAAATGATAATGCACTGGTACGACGCCGGAATGCCTGAATAAGCCGCGCCGAAAAATCTTTAATCAATTATTACCTACATTCAATTTTCTGAATATGAGATCGTATTCTCTTTTAGGCGTCAATTTAATATTCATCTTCTGAATTTTTTCATTCAATAAACTGAATTTTTTTAAGATAGCGCGCTGCTGTTCGTCTTTATTTTTTTCGGCCATTTCAATTTGCAGCGGCTTGAGCGCGGCGAAGCGGTTCGAGTAAGTGGCGAGTTCCGGCTCTAATATATTAGACTTGATATTTTTAATAAGGCTGATAAGTCTCTGCCGTCTTTCATTCGATAAAAAATGGTAAAACCTGTAAGAGTTAAGTTTTGTCTCGTCTTTAATTATCTTCTTTTCAATCTGCATTTTAAGATAGCCATACATATAAGAAAAATCGAATTTAGCTCCCTCGGCTATTTTATTGAACTTATCGAATTTACTTATTATATTTTTAAGATCGTGTATAAAAATAATAACGGGCGAAGAATTATATTGAGGGGTTTTATCGCCGGCTGAAGCGGCCGCGTGAATATAAAACGCCATCTCGCTTTTGTTATAAACAAGGGCTCGCGAGACCAGGCCGGCGTAATCGGAGGCGGGCGCGAACGGCGAGTACATTAAGTAAATCGAATATTTATCGGTATCGACTAAATAATACAGGAGGCTGTTTTCAATATTGAGCCCGCCGTCGATAATAGTGAGCGCGACAGGAAGGGTTTCATGTTTAATGATCGAAGTTATATAAAAATTTTGATACCACGCAAAAGTTATATTAGACAATAAATCCAGGTCGCAGAATAAAAAAGGCGAGCAAAGGTGGTCGATAATTATTTTAAGCCTGACGCCGGGTGATAAATTATCTATTTTAGGTATATATTTAGAAAAATTATCGTCGTTATTTTTTTTTATGTCGGCTTCCGGTGGATAAAGCGGGTATTTTTCATTGAAGCGGTATAAAAGCGGCATAATAACCGCCGCGAGAGTTTTAGGCGAATCAGAAAGAGGCGCGGCGGGCGAGTGGACCGGGGCAAAAAAGCATCCGGGGTATTCGGCGATATATCCGCCTAAAGAAGCGGAACCGAGGTATTCTAAAAAATCTTCAGCGGCCGCCTCAGCGCGCGGGACCGAATTAATTTTAAATTCAAATAACGGAATGAAATTTAAAGATAAAGACGCGGCGGGCAAATTAAAAGAAGCCACCAAAAGCAATATTAGAATAATTTGATACACTTTTTTGATTGAACCCGTAATAAAGCCCGCGCCCGAATCATTAATTATAATTTTATTAATTTCATTTTCCATATCTATTCTCTATTCTCTTGTTCTCTATTTATCCGTATTGTTGATGGCATTTTCGAGGCGTTTCAAGCCTTCGACGAGAATTCCGCGCGGGCAGGCGAAATTAAGCCTCATAAATCCCATGCCGGCCGCGCCGAATGATGCGCCGTCGTTTAATCCGAGGCGCGCTTTGTTTATAATAAACTCATTAAGTTTATCCTGTTTCATTTTAAGTTTTTGGAAATCGAGCCACATTAAAAAAGTGCTCTCGGGCTTTATAGCGCTTATAGCGGGTATTTTGCGAGCTATGTAATCGAGGGCGTAATCGCGGTTACCTTCAAGATAACCGAGAAGCGATTCAAGCCATGGCTCGCCGAAGTTATAAGCCGCCTCGAAAGCGGTTATGCCGAATATATTAGTAAGTCCGATGTGAAATCTTTCGACATGCGAATTAAATGTTTCGCGCAATTTTTCATTTGATATTACGGCGGATGATATCGATAATCCGGTTATATTAAAAGTTTTACTCGGCGACATAAGGGTTACGATATTGCCTGAAGCTTTTTTAGAAAGCGACGCCGGGCATATGTGACGGCTGCCGCTATAAACGATATCGGCGTGTATCTCGTCGGATACGAGAAGAATATTATACTTTAAGCATATATCTAAAACGCGCTCCAGCTCGCTTTGAGACCACACTCTGCCAGCAGGGTTATGCGGCGCGCATAAAAACATCATCTTAGCGCCGCTTTTAGCTTTTATTTCGAGATCGGTAAAATCCATTTCATAGCGGCCGTCGATTAATTTAAGGTTGTTTTCAAGGATTTTACGGCCGTGATCTTTAACAACGCCGGCAAACGGCGGATAAACCGGCGGCTGAATTATAACTCCATCGCCTTTTAGGGTAAATGCGGCGACGCAAAGGCTGAGAGCTGGAACTATACCTGGCGAAAAAATTATTTCTTCTTTTTTGATATTAAAGTCGTAGCGTTTTTTTGCCCAGTTAATAAAAGACTCGTAATATGAATCGGGGCGAGCGCCATAACCGTATATGCCGTGAGCGCAGCGGCTCTTTAGCGCGGCGATAACTTCGGGCGGCGATTTAAAATCCATATCCGCGACCCACATCGGCAATACATCGCCGTTTTTAAAGACCGCGGGCGCGAGATCCCATTTAAAACAGTTAGTGCCAGAGCGTTTTATAATTTTATTAAAATTGTATTTCATAATTTTTCCGGCCAAATAAATATTATTCAAATATTGTATATAAACACTTTATATTATGTTGTATTATACTACACTGTATTTTATTTTGTTACGAGTCCTAAATTCTTTTATTTTTTTAAGCGGTCATTTTTTAACCGGCGGCCTGGTTACGGGCGCTTTCGGTTTGAGTCCGTAGAGTGAATCGTCGTCGAGGCCGGTTTTAATATTAGCGGGCCGCGTTGCCTGCTGGGCATTTTGGGCCGAGGCGTAACGTTTTTTAAAATCGTCTTTATTATAAGATGCGGCGAGCGCTGCTTCGAATGTTATTTCATCGCGCGACATCAATTCGGCGAGTGAATCGTCTAATATCTGCATTCCATACTGCTTTCCGGCGAGCATATAATCTTTGATCTGCGTTGTTTTGCCTTCTTTAATAAGGTTGCCTATGGCGCTTGTCATCGTCATTATTTCAAAAGCCGCCGTCATTCCGCCGCTTTTTTTAGCAACGAGCGATTGAGCCACCACGGCTATTAAGCCTTCGGTAAGCGCGGCGCGGACCTGCGAATGTTTATCGGCTGGAAACGCGTCGATCAAACGGTCGATGGTATTAGCCGCCGATGAGGTATGGACCGTGCTTAAAACGAGATGACCGGTTTCAGCGGCGGTTATTGCCATTTCGATAGTTTCGAGATCGCGCATTTCGCCGACTAATATTATATCGGGATCTTCACGCAGCGACGAGCGCAGGGCGCCCGCGAAAGAACGCGTGGAAGTGTTGAGTTCGCGCTGGGTAACCTTTGATAAAATCGGCTTATGCAAAAATTCGACCGGATCTTCGATAGTTATAATATGCGCTTTGCGATTTTTATTGATATAATTGATCATGGAAGCCAGTGTAGTTGACTTGCCCGAACCGGTAGGGCCGGTCACCAATACGAGGCCTTTCTGCTTCTGCGCGAGAGTTTTAATAATAGCCGGAACTCCGAGAGTATCCAGGTCGGGAATTTCATAGGGTATAACGCGAAAAACCATTCCGATGCCGTACATATCCATATACATATTGACGCGGAAACGTGCTAAACCTTTTATTTCATAAGATGTATCCAGCTCCTGATTGGTTTCGAAAGTCTGTCTGACGTGAGGTTTGAGCACCTGATAGGCGAGATGGCGGATATGGGCGGATTCGAGCGTTTGCAAATAATCTTGAAATTCGATATGGCCGTTAATTCTGAAGGTAGGCGGATAGTCCGTGGCAAAATGAATATCGGAAGCTTTTTTTTCGACCGCCTGTTTGAGCAATTCTTCTATACTGAGCGGATATTCGCGAGTTTCGTGAATAGTGTAAGACTGCGAGCCATGAGCCGAAGGCGCGCCCGCCGGGCTATGCGAATCGTAAGCGCCGGCCGGAAATAAGTTTGCGGCCGCAGCGGCAGACGCGGCTTTTATAACGCCTTCCGCGGCAATAGCGGCCGCGGCGCCCGGAACGCTCAAAGCCTTAATTGCCGCCATTTGCGAAACGCCGGCATTAAATTTGATCAATTCGTTTATATGCTCATTATCGCTCTGCTCGAAACCGGCCTCGCGAATCATGAGCAGCGCGTCGTTTAGGGCTATTTCACAGGAATTCATTATCACCTTTAACCGGCCGAAACCTACCAATTGGTTAAAAGCGGCATTTCGGACCGAATATCCAGAATCGGAAAGGGCGTTTATTAAAAAAATCATTTTGAGCCTGTTAAGCTCTTCCATTTTATTATCGCCGCCGTCAACGGCAAAAGAAATAAAGCGCAATATCTGTATTTTCTGGCGCTTCGACGCGTCGGCGAATATGGCGGTAGCGGCCGCGAAAGATTCGCGCGTATCGAAAGCGCTTAAAACTTCGATAAACCAGTAACGAATGATTTCACACTGAGTGCGCGCAAAAGCCGCCGCGATTTTAGCCGTAACCTGATTACCCGAATGGATAAGCAGATTAGCCGCATGACGCTGTATTAAGTAATTGGAATCGGCAAGCGAATCGCATAATAAATTAAAGACCGTTTCATCATTTTGCTCCGCCAGAGCGGAAAGCATTAATATTTTAGATTCCGTATCGTCTAAATTCAAATAATCGCGGATAACGGAAAAAGTTTTGTCTTTTAATATTTTCTGGATTATTTTAATGGAATGAAATTTATCGTCGGAACTGCCTTCTTCGATATTTTTTTTGAGGTAAACTAACGCAGATTCACCCATTTTTTCGAGAATATCGGCGGTCTGGATACGGATGAGCCACGACGGATCGGCCGCCATAGATGATATCGCCGCAACCGCCTGCGGATCATCGCTTTCCGAAAGCGCGCAAAGCGCGTAGTAACGCATTTCTTTGCGCTCGGAACCGAGCATATTCTTAAAAAACGGATAAGCGTCTTTACCGAGTATCTGGCCGATTATCTTCGATATCCATGTTCTGATCTCGATTTTTTCGTTTGAAAATGCGCTTTGCAGTTGCGGTATTATATTGCGGCCGAAAGCGATAAGCGCCGCCGACGCCTCTTTTTTAACTATCCAGTTTTCATTGCCGAGTGATTCAATTAAAAAAGAAATGGAGGAAGTATCGTTGATTTTAGCGAGCGCTTTAACCAGATGCGCCATATAATTTTTAGGATAGGATTCGTTTGCCGCCCAGTTCATAAGACGGCCCGCCGCGTTATGAACCATTATGCCCGCCGCGGTTTGAAGCGCCCAGTAAACGTCGTTCTCGTTTTTAAAACCGTATTTAACTAAATAGCCGTCGATAATTTCAAGCGTATCGAGGTTTTTATGCGCGCATCTTACAAGCGCCTGTGAAGCGTATTTTCTTACGGCCCATATGTCGTGATGAAAAAATTCGATTAAAGCCAATATCGACTGCCTGTCGGCTTTTTTTTCAAGTTCCGCCACCCCGGCCGCTATTTTTTCCGCCTGTTTTTTAAATTCGGAATTCATTTTTTCTTCCGCCATGGCTATAACTCCTTTTCGCTTCAATATCGGCTTATATAAAACTTTCAGTGTTAAAGACGGTTTCGCTGTATTCGATGGGATCTTTCGCGCCCGCGCCCGCGAAGCCGCGAAGCCGCAGCGCGCATGAATCGCATACGCCGCAGGCTTTATCGTTAGCGCTATAGCAGCTCCAGGTATGATGCAGAGGGACTTTTAACTTAATGCCCAGACTGACGATACCGGCTTTACTTAATTTAATGACCGGCGTTTTAATTTTAATGGCGCCGCCAGCTTTCGTTCCGGTTTTAATTACCTTTTCAAATGCCCTGTAAAATTCGGGGCGAGTATCGGGATAACCTGAAGAATCTTCGCTGACGGCGCCGATGAATATTTTTTTAGCGCCGATAACTTCGGCCCAGGAAGTCGCTATCGCTAAAATATTAGCGTTTCTAAAAGGAACGTATGTATTGGGTATTTCTTTTGAATTCAAATCGGCGCGCGGCACCGTTATTTTATGATCGGTAAGCGACGAACCGCCGATCTGCTGAAGATAACCGACGTCCACTACGAGTCTCTTAGTTACGCCGTAGTGATCGCAAAGACGGGTGAAGCATTCGCCTTCTTTCGGCTCGGTGAGCTGACCGTAATTTAAATGAAGCGCCGCCGGTTCGTATTTACGGCATAAAACGCCGAGGGATACGGCTGAATCCATGCCGCCGGAAAGAAGTATGATCGCGATTTCTTTTTCAGGCTTAAGTTCCTTAGCTGCATTGTTATTTTTCATTTCTTTCATTATCCATTACCTTTATAAATTATCTTTTCGTATATTTTCGTTACTTGTTATAATTCCAGTAGGGCTGCTGTTTAAATCCGAATAAATATCTCGGATTGATCGAGGTAGATAAAATAACTTCGGTATTGCCCTGTTTGATTTTGAAATTAATTTTTACTAACGATATTTTCGAGCGCTGAACGCTGTCGTTTATTCTGCCATCGAAAGGTATAAGCGCGTCATCGTTGTTATAAGTGTATGCCTCGAATAAATCTTCGCCGATCGAATCGAATTTCATCAGCCTGTATTCCTGGTTATCGACCGTCATCACCATAACGTCGGCGCCGTCTTCGTTCTTTTTTTTAAGTTCATATTTTACCAGACGGCTCATCGTATCGCCAGAAAGGTTTATGTGCCGTTGTTCTTCGTGATCGTCGATAAATTTTTTAAATTCGAGGCAGTCTTTATCGACTTTTATTATTTCTTTAGCAGAACGCAAATCGGATGACATTTTATTCATGGCGCTTCTGATTTTTTTCTGGATATCGATTTTATCCATGCCTTTTGAAAAGGTGCGGTTCGAAAAAAACATGAAGGTATAAGCTACCGTCATAATTGAAGCGGTAAGAGTAATGGCTATCATCACTTCTATAAGCGTGAAAGCCGGCCGGCGGTTCAGGGTATCGCGGCGGTAGCGGAAATCAAACATATTCGCCATTACTCTCCTATAAGCGTATTTATCGTGGCTAAAACTTTTTTTGACCCTTTTAAATAAACGTTGACGGTTACTTTTTTTATTTTAGGCGGGCTGTTATAAGGGTCGAGCTTATCGTCGATAGTGACGGTACGGGCAAAAATGCCCTGCTGCTGGTCGTAATATTTAAAATCGATTTTGTACCGGGATTTATAAAGCTGCATGAATTTATGAAAATCCGGTATTTTATCGGCTTCTTCCTTGGTAAATATATCATTTTCTTCGTTTTCGATCTTATCGAAGTCGAGCATTTTAATATGCTCGATCTTATCGGCGGCAAGATTGTACGCCAGAACATATTCCGACGATTCACGCGTACCCCACGAAGAAAATAAAAGAAGCCTGGTAACCGGAACTATAATTATGGCAAGCATAACCGTAGCGGTCAAAACTTCTATATATGAAAAGGCTTTATTATCTTTAAATGCCGGTTTATTTGAACTGTTAATCATTTTGAACCACCGGAAGTTTGATTTAAATCAATTTTTGTTTTACATAAGTGTATTATAATGGTTAATAAGCGCCCGTCATCCAATCGACTAATCTAAAATACAGATTAATAGTTTCGCCGCTTCCGATAATCATCACTATCGCGGTGCCCATAGCTATATAAGGCCCGAAAGCGACGCAGTCCTTTCTTTTTTTAAAACCGGCTACAATCATCGCCACGCCGAAGAAAGAGCCTATAAAACAGGCGAGCAGCAGGCCAAGAAGCGTGGTTTTCCAGCCGAGAAATGCGCCTATCAGCGCGGCGAGTTTAACGTCGCCGCCGCCCATGCCGCCGCCGCTTAAAACTGAAATCGAGTATAAGATGCCGCCGCCGCTCAATATGCCCCAGATCGAATCGTTAAGAGGCGTGTAAAAAGACAGCGCGGCGGCGTCGGGCCGGAGCCATGATATATAAGACAGAAAAAGCCCGGCCGCGATACCGTTAAGCGTTATCTGATCGGGAATAATCTGCCAGTCAAAATCGATAAAGGTAATGACTATAAATACCGAAAATAAATATAGATAAACCGCGAGTTTTAAATTAAAGCCGCAGACTAAATATACGGCGAAAAAAATATAGGCCGTCAGCAATTCGACGAAAGCGTAGCGGGCGGAATATGGTCTTGCGCAGTAACGGCATTTGCCGCCGAGGGCGATATAACTTATAACCGGGAATAAATCGGCCACGCCGAGGCGCGTCCAGCATTTAGGACAATGCGAATTAGGATAGACTATCGATTCGTTTTTAGCGAGCCTGTAAATGCAAACGTTTAAAAAAGAGCCGACAAGAAGCCCCAGTATTACAATCAACAGGGGCATAAGAGGGCGTAATATTTCTGCCGAGGTTAATATCGCCGATTCAAAATCTAACATCATTGCCTGATAATACCAGATTTTACATAAAAAGTCAATAATACTAATATTTTATATTGAAAATAATAAGAGTTTGGTATATAATAAAAACATGACTGATTATTTGTTTTTTGTAGATATCAATAAATGGCTTGTATTCTCCCTGTTTTTGATTTCATCTTACAATTACGGCGGCTTGTTTTTTTATTTAATCGATAAATTTAAAACGGCCGGCCTGTTATTTTCCCCTTCTGAATGCCGCAATTCATACTTAACCGCAAACGATTCTAACGCTACGGTAAAGGGCGTTTTCCGTCTGGCCGCGGGTTTCATAATATTTTCAACTCTGGTATTCGCCGTTTCGGCGGCTCAGGCCGCATATAAAATTTCAATGACCGCGATACTTCTCGCTCCGATATTGTTTCAAATATTTCACGCTTACTTTTATAAAAACGATAATACCGGAAATCCAGATTCAAAATTATACGACAATCTATTTTCAACAGATTTTTTTGCGGCGGTTTATACAGGCGCGCTAAAATATATTCGCGATATTAAATCCATTCCGGCGCATATTCTATTAATCGATTTTCTAGCTTTTATATTACTGGTATTCGCCTTTATTTCATCGCTTCCACCGCAATACAGTTGGGACGCTATGGCTTATCAAATGGAAGTTCCGAAACGGTACGCGCAGCACGGCGGGCTTTATTTTATCGAAGACATACACTTTGCAGGGCACCCGAAGCTTCTTAATATGATATATTTATTTTTTATAATATTTGATAAAGACACTCTATGCGCTTCGTTTCATTTCACTTTTTTGCTGTTGTGCTATTTACTGACGCTCAATTTCGATTTTAAAAAATATCTAAGCGAAATTTATTCGCGCACGGTCTCCAAAATTGCGGCGCTTTTAATTATAACGCATCCGCAGATTTTAATTTTATGTTCGTGGGCCTATATAGACCTCGGCCTCATGTTTTATTTCAGTGCGGCCGCCCTGTGCCTGATATCTTCTAATTATCTTTTATGCGCGGTATTTTTAGGCGCGGCTATGTGCGCAAAATATAGCGGATTACTGATCGCGGCTATATTTCTTGTTATGCTTTTATATAAATTACCGGGCTATATCGAGCAAAGATTAAAATATTGCTTCAGGGTAATATTGACGGCGGCTCTTATTTTCTCGCCTTATATGGCTGTTAATTTTTACTTTACATCCAATCCGTTTTATCCTTTTTTAGATTCATATCTTCCTTTCGAAACCAGAATTTATGAATACATCGATATTTACCTGGCCACGCTGGAGCTGGTCGGCGGCGGGCGCACAATAGTCGATATGCTTTGCTATCCATATTATTCAATGATAAATTCGCGCTTTCACGGCAATATCTACTACGACGGCCTCATGGGAATGACTTTTTTCGCCCTGATACCCTTCTTTTTATTCGCGGTTTATAAAAATAAAAATACCGCGCTGGCAGAACCGGCGCAAAACTCCGTGAACAAACAAAGCGTTGGCGATGCGGACACTAATATAAAAACTCTGGCAATAATATTCGTTTTATATTATATATTCGTTTTAAAAGCCCAATCCACAAGATTTTTTATAGCGGGCGCGCCTTTATTCTTTATTATTTCCGCGCTGGGCTTAAAACTTTTTGCCGCTATGATTTTTAAGCTAAACGCCAAACAGAACGGACGTTCATTAATTTTATTCGCGTGTTTTTTAGCCTTTAACTCGCTTTCGGCCGCCGGCGTTTTCATATCTTCGTCGCCGCTTAAATATCTTAGCGGTTCCGAAACCCGCGAATCGTATTTGAGCCGCAATCTTGCGCCTTACCAATGCGCCGCCGCGTTTAATAAAATATGCGCCGGCAGTCTCGAAGTAAATCTTATGAGCATATATGAACCCAGACTTTATTATCTTGAATCAAACTATATATGGCGCGACGTATTCGAGGCGAGCGAACTCGAACTTGCCATCCATTCATGCTTTAACGATTTAAAAGAAGCGGCCCCTTCAGAAAGACTCGATTATATTTCAAAAAAACTACAGGCAAAAAAAATCACTCACATACTAGCTAAAGAACGCGCGCTCGAATTGGCCGCCCGTAATTTCGAAGAAAAGGCGAAAGAAACGCTTTTTAAAAATTTTTTACTCGAAAATACTGAAATAATAGCTTCAGGAGGTGGCTATAATTTATACGCAATATATATTCGACCTTTTTAGTATTGATTAATAAGTTTATATCGTGTATAATGAAACGACAATAATGCATAACGAATTGGTAATCGTAATAAATATAAAAATATTGATAATAAAAGCAATATCAACTAAATTCATTATCAGGGGGAATAAAAATGCAGTTTAGTATCAGTAAAAAAATCATCTCAATAGTCGCGATAATGGCCGTAGCTATAATTATTGTAGGTTATAACGGCTATAAAACATCGAACGATTCAAGCGAGACTTTCAAAATCGCCACCCGGCAGAAGTTTCCAATATTGTTAAATTTCGAGGCTATCCAATACGAAACGATGAGGCTTCGTAATAAAACAAACGAGCTCGCCAACCGCTGGGGAGCGGAAATTGAAAAACTCGCCGGCGAATATGACGCGATCGAAAAAAACTTCGATTCAAAATTTTCACTGTTAGAGGAATTTAAAAACGACCCCGAAGTTTCCAGATTACTCGAAGAAACACGACCCATGGCGGCTGAATTAAAAGCGACCGCCAGAATAATTATTAACGAGCACCGTATCAGAAACCAATACACCATTATCTACGAAGGCCTGCCGGTGCCGCTTTCGTCTTTTATCAAAGAAAAAGAACTCGACCACATCAACTGGGTAAGGCAACTCGAGCAGTCGGTTGAAAACAACACGGAATTCAGCGGCCAGACAGATCCTACCCTGTGCGCTTTCGGAAAATGGATGAGCGGATTCAAAACCGATAATCAACACATAAAAGAGAGCCTTGAAAAATTCAAGGAACTCCACAATCAGCTTCACCAGAGCGCCGTTAAAATAAAACAACTGCACGGGCAAAACGATAATATCAGCATACAGCGCGTTATGAGCACCGAAGTAAAACCGATAATTCAAAAATTACTTGTAATTTTCGAAGAGCAGCACGAAGAATATCAGAAATCGTATGCTGACGCCGCTTTAAAAATAGAAAAAGCGGTCGGCGATCTTCTATTAATCGGTCAAAAATTCAGAGCCGCAACCGAAAAAGTGTCTAAAATAATTAACACCGAAGTAAATAATTACGTTATCGTTACCGAAAAAAATTCGGCGCAGGCATCGAGCCTTATTTTTATAATAAGTCTGCTCGCGCTCGCGGTTTCTTTCGCCCTCAGTTTCATTGTATCAAACGGAATTTCGGTCATTATCAAATCGCTGCTCGATGAATGCGGCAAGTTAACCGAAGCCGTCAACCAGGGCAAACTCGATCTTCGCGGAAACGCCGCCGGCACTAACTTTGAATTCCGCGGCATAGTGCAGGGCGTAAATGAAATGATCGACGCTTTCGTACGCCCCATCAACGTTACCGCTGAATATGTGGATAGAATATCTAAAGGCGATATGCCGCCGAAAATTACCGATAAGTATAACGGCGATTTCAACGAAATTAAAAATAATCTCAACCAGTGCATCGATGCGATAACTCTTCTTATTAAAGACGCTAATTCGCTTTCGATCGCCGCCATTGAAGGTAAGCTCGACACACGCGCCGATGCGGCCAAACATCAGGGCGATTTCCGTAAAATAGTCGAAGGCGTCAATAAAACTCTCGACGCAGTCATTGGGCCGCTCAACGTCGCCGCCGAATATGTTGACAGAATATCTAAAGGCGACATTCCGTCGAAAATTACCGATAAATACAACGGCGATTTCAATGAAATTAAAAATAATCTTAATCAATGCGTCGATGCGGTTAACCTGCTCGTCAAAGACGCGGGCGCTCTGGTAACAGCCGCCGTAGAAGGCAAACTCGACACACGCGCCGACGCGTCTAAACATCAGGGCGATTTCCGTAAAATAGTCGAAGGCGTCAATAAAACACTTAACGCAGTCATCGGGCCGCTCAACGTCGCCGCCGAATACGTTGACAGAATATCTAAAGGTGACATTCCGCCGAAGATAACCGATAGATATAACGGCGATTTCAATGAAATTAAAAACAATCTCAACCAGTGCATCGACTCGCTGAGCGGCCTCATAAACGAAATGAGCAATATGAGCAAGCAGCACGACCTCGGCGATATAGACGTTATAGTCAATAAAGAAATATTCCAGGGCGCTTATAAAGTGATGGCGCAGGGAATTAACGATATGGTCAACGGCCACATCACAGTCAAGAAAAAAGCTATGGCGTGCATAAGCGAATTCGGACGGGGCAATTTCGAAGCGCCGCTCGAAAAATTCCCGGGCAAAAAAGTATTTATAAACGAAATTATCGAACAGGTGCGGCTGAATCTTAAAGCTCTCATCGCCGACGCTAATATGCTTTCAATAGCCGCCGTAGAAGGCCGTCTCGACACGCGCGCCGATGCGTCTAAACATCAGGGCGATTTCCGCAAAATAGTCGAAGGCGTCAATAAAACCCTCGACGCAGTCATCGGGCCGCTCAATGTCGCCGCCAAATATGTGGATAGAATAGCTAAAGGCGACATTCCGCCGAAGATAACCGATAAATACAACGGCGATTTCAATGAAATCAAAAACAACCTCAATTTATGTATTGACTCGCTTAAAATGCTTATAGTCGACGACGGCGGAGTAGTTTTGCAAACGGCCGCCGAAAAAGACCTCACGGTAAGAATGAAGGGCGACTATCAGGGCGTTTACGATGAAATGAAACAAAACATCAACTCGCTTTTAGAAAACCTCGACGCGGCTTTCTCGCAGGTACATTCGGCCACCGAACAGGTCGCCGCGGTTTCAAATGAAATATCCTCCAACGCGCAGAGCGTGTCACATGGCGCACAAAGCCAGGCGTCTACCGTCGAGGAAATATCGGCGTCCATATCCGAGCTCACCAAATCTACAAACGACATAGCCGATTCAGCGCAAAAAACCAACGCCATGGCCGACGAAACTAAAAAAGAAGCCAACGACGGCGGTTTAGCCGTTAATAACGCGATCGAATCCATGAAACTCATAAGCCGCTCTTCGGAACAAATTTCGGCCATCATCGGCGTAATTAGCGAAATAGCCGACCAGACCAACCTTCTCGCGCTTAACGCCGCCATAGAAGCCGCGCGCGCTGGCGAGCACGGCATGGGTTTCGCCGTAGTCGCCGACGAAGTCAGAAAACTCGCAGAACGCTCGTCCACGGCCGCTAAGGAAATAACCAATCTCATAAAAGAATCAGCGTCAAAAGTAGCGGAAGGTTCGAAGTTATCGGAACAGGCGGGCGAAGCGCTTAAAAAAATATTAGAAGGCGTTGAAAAAACCGCTAAAGCCATCGAACAGATATCGGCAGCCACCGAACAGCAGGGCGCAACGGCCAACGAGGTATCTAAAGCCGTTGAAAACGTGGCTTCGATCACCGAAGAAAATGCAAGCTCATCGGAAGAACTCGCGGCCTCGAGCGAAGAATTATCGGCGTCGGGCGAATCGCTGCGCCAGCTTATAGAAGAGTTCAATGTCAGCAAATCGACCGGGAAGAAAAGAAACGCATAATTAGAAGCATTTAACCACAAACAAATTTGTTTTTTTGAGGGGAGGGAGAAAGGGTTAGCAAC
>DIVV01000068.1 GCA_002423385.1 bacterium UBP16_UBA6123 | reverse complement strand
TGTTAATTTTGCCTCCGCGCACGCGTTGCGTGCGCGGAGGCGTACTATTTACGCACCACCGGAACTTAATATTTCAGCTTGCGATAATACTCTAATAGATAACAACCTGATATATGTCCCAAAAGCATCATAAACCTTATTACATTTGATTAGAAACGATTTACGGTATTTTTTTACCGCGAACCGAAAGGCATAGTTGAGCAAGTGCCATTATAGCTACGCATGTGCGTGCGCGCGGCGCACGCACATGCAAATAAGCGAGCCGGCAGGAAAAAATATAGTAAAAGAAGAGTAGAAAAGAAAAAGCTATCGACAAGCTAACAACACAGCGTCAGGCAATTTGCGGATTGAGGGAGGGGTGAAGGGGAGGGAGAAAGGGTTGCTAACCTTTTCTCCCTCCCCTTCAAAAAATTATTAAATATTATTAAAACAAAAATTTACTATCCGGCGTTTATAACTATTCCATGCGGCAGGGATTCGCCGAAGAATAATTTTTGATCATTTTCATCGAGTGCCGCAAGATTCATTAACAGCTCGTATAAATGTTCGGATGCAGGGCAGGTTTCGATGCGTTTTTGTATTTCGGCCATGATGGAAGCGCCCAGATCGAGCTTGCGGTCGCCGGTCACGCGCGCCATTAATATCGCCGAATATGGTATATAGGCTTCTTTCGACCAATCAAATTCTAAAAGCGCGCTTACCCAGCCTTCGGCGATTTCGGGTTTGACGACGCAATCCGGGCCGCCGTAAACAAGGCGGCGCGCTCCTATGCGCGATAGCGCCCATACCGCTATAACGTTTGGCCCTTCGCGGCGGATCGTTTTTTTCAGTAAATTACCGAGCTGCACTTTATCCTGTTCGGGTAGAAGTTCAAAACTCGCCGCCATGCGGAGTAATTCTACAAGTTCCTGATTATTCGCCGATACTTTAAAAGGCTTATCGCCGCTCTTTTTAGAGCCGAAGATCTGGTCTTTGAGTTTGTTATAAACTTCGAGCTGCTGACCGGCGCTCATTCCGCCGGCTATTCTTCTTAAAAATATATAATAGTTGATAATCGAATTTTTATTGCCGCGGAAATTAATACCGCCGAAAGATACGCGCAGCGCCTCTTTAACGCGCCAATCGTCCATGGGCGCGCCGAATCCCGGCCGCAGCAAAAAACCCGCCAGATTATACCAGCGCTCTTCATGCGCGGCGCTTATTTTTTTAGACTCGGCGGTTTTAATCATGACCGCAAAAAGCGCGCGAATCAAATCCGGCTGCCATTCTTCTTTTTTAAGATTAAAATGCGCCTCCAGATTTTTAACTATACGATTTAAATTATCGGCTGCCGCAGAGGTTTTTTCAGCAAAAACCGCTTCTATAAGTTCTTCGGCTTTTTTGAGAGTATCGGCGTCAACGGGCTCCGCCTGCCTGTTGATATTTTTATCTTCAGCCGCTGTGGAAGTTTCGCCGGCCGCGGGAATCGATTTTGATTCGTTTTCGCCGGCCGCGGAATTTTTTGCGTCCGCAGCGGCGGCTTCGTGTTTTCTGAAATTAAACTGAAGTTTCCAGCGGTGCTCGCTCGTCTTCGACAGGCAGTAAATGTCGATAGTGCCGACTTCGGACAGATAGGCTGACAGGCTGATATCGATGCGCGGCGTTTTTGACTTTTTACCGTAATTAAGGCAGGTAAAAAGCGGCGGCAGTTTGATATAATTTTCATCGTCTATATCGATAATATCGCCTATGGCTCCTTCTTCGACGGTGGAAGAAAAAAGCGCGAACTGCGCCGGCTGATTGGTTATAACCGAAAGCCCGGCCTCTATGGATGATTTCTTGCCTTCTTCCATTCCGCGCGTAACGACGCAAACAGCCTTTTCACGCCTGCCCGGATCATAAGCGTGCCCTTCGTCGCCCGTCGAAACGCCTATATAGTAAGAACGCGCGCTGCCGCTTTTGATGCGCACGCCGCTGCCGCTTCTTGTATAAGCGTAATAGGCGGCCCCGAGCGATACGCTCAGATCGTAATCCGCGTTATTTAAAACGCTGAATCCGCTTGCATCCGAACCGCCGCCGCCGAGCCAGCTTTTGACTAATTCGGTGGCGCGGGTGCGTATGGCCGACGATTTAAAAACGCCGCCGTTATATAATATTTTATCGGGGCGCACGAAAGCACGGGCGCTGTCGCGGGTAATGTCTTTAACATGGCGCTTCAAAAATTTTGCGAGCTGGTTTGAAATAGAAGGATCTTCGGCGTATGGCAATCCGCTTTCGCGCAGTCCGGCTACGGAGCTTATTTTTTTATCGATAGAATTAAAATCCACATCGTTTAGAAAGCCGTCGAGTAATATCTGCGATATTTCGTCGCGCGTCAGGCTGAATTTCATAGTGGATGCAACGAGCCCACGGCCTCGCCCCGCTATGGATATGGAACCGCTTTCATTCGATGACTCTCCGAGAAGGCTTTCTTTAAGCGAACGACATTTCATGCACAGCGAAGTCCAACTCAGGGCGTCCAATCGAGGCTTATCGGCCATCCTCGTTTTTTCGATATGATGGGCTATGGCCATATCCATATTATCGCCGCCGAGCAGTATGTGATCGCCAACGGCGACGCGCTTTAATTCAAGGTAATCATCGCCGTTTTTAAATGCGTGAATCAGGGTGAAATCGGTCGTACCGCCGCCGACGTCGCATATTAATATGACATCGCCGTCGTTTATTATTTCATTCCAGTCAACTTTGTTTTTATAAATCCAGTAATAAAAAGCGGCCTGCGGCTCTTCGATCAGAGTTAGGTTTTTAAGTCCGGCTAACTGGGCGGCTTTTAAAGTGAGCTCCCGCGCGCTTTCGTCGAAAGAAGCGGGAACAGTGAGTATTATCTGCTGATTTTCGAGGAAATAATCCGGGTCGCCGCCAGACATTTCGTGGTTCCACGCGCTTTTTATATGTTGGATATAAAAAGAAGATACTTCTAACGGGGAAAACCCGGCCATATTATTATCTTTATTCCAGGGCAATATTTTTTTCTGGCGGTCAACGCGGCCATTACAAAGCCATGATTTAACGGATGAAATCATGCGGCCCGGTACTATCGCGCCCTGCTCTCTGGCAAATTTGCCGACTGCGTATTCGGCCGATTCGTTCCACGGAAGTTTAATGGCGCCTTCGGCGAGCTCAAAACCTGCCGGAAAGTAAAAAAAAGACGGCAGCGCTTCGAATTTTTCGATAACGCCCTGAGCGCTAAGCTGAGGCACCATGAAGGTTTTAATAACCGTCGGGCCTTGCTCGCTCAACCGGTCGATATAGGCGACCGACGAATTAGTCGTACCCAGATCGATACCAACGAAGTATCTGGCAGTAAGCGCGTCAACGCGCCTCAAATTTTTTGGCTGTTTTGAGCTCATCGTTATTTATTCACTTTCCCTTATATTAAACTCGAGTTTCCAGCGGTTTTTACCGTCGCGCGCGACGCACCAGATTTCGATAGTGCCAATTTCGGTTACATAGCTTTCTATGGTAACTGGAACCAGTTCATCGGCCGCGCCTTCTTTTCTTTCAAGCGCAGTTTCCAGCGGCGTCATTTCGATAAGCTCGCCCTCCGGCCATTCGTCGAGTATGGTGCCGGGCGCTTCTTCTTTGTGCGTGGTGGATAAAAACATTTTAAATTCGCTTTTTTCGCCGATACGAAGGCCGAATTCGCGGCCAGGTATCTGAAGCCGCGTGCCTTCTTCGGTTTTAGCCGGCACCGCGCAAAGGGCTTTTATAGGCGCGCGCATTCCGGGAACAGCCGGCATGGCTGTTTCTAAACCTATATAATAAGAGGCCGCCGTGCCGCCTTTTATACGAATTCCGCGGCCGGCTTTAGCCAGGCCGAAATAAGCGGCTCCGCGCGCGACCGCCACATCCATATTATCGGATTCGAGTTTTTTAACTTCGTTCGCGCCTTCGCTTTTGAGCCAGCCGTTGATAACTTCAAGCGCGCGCTGCTGTAAAACATCGGATTTCATAACGCCGCCGTTAAATAACACCGCGTCGGGATGAATAAAGGTGGTCCCGCTTTTCTTAGTATAATTTTCGTTATTGACATGCTCTTTTAAAAATTTAGCCAGATGCCTGGTTATGGCCGGATCGCTGGCGTAGGGAAGGCTTATTTCGGTTATACCGAGCCCGGTTTGTTTCAACGGCATATCGCCCGAAGCGGCGGGTGCGAAAAAGCCGTCCAGCATTATTTTTTCAATTTCAGATCTTAAAATTTCGGATTTCATGGCGCCGCCTATAACGCTTTTACCTTTCGACAATACGGTGAGCGCCACTCTGTCGAGTTTCTCGTCGGCAAGAAGGGTTTCTTTCGCAGCGCGCGCCGAATACCATAACCCCTGGAACTGCCAGTTATCGATCTTTTTGCCGGCGCTTTCAAGTTTTTGACGCACGAGATTGGCAAGGGCTATATCCATATTATCGCCGCCGAGCAATATATGGTTTCCGACCGCTATACGATTGAGCGTTAAATCGCCGTCTTTCTGGCCGACATATATAAGGCTGAAATCGGTCGTGCCGCCGCCGATATCAAATACCAGAACAACTTCGCCTTCTTTAACGCCGCGCCGCCATTTATCGCCCGCGCGGTTTATCCATGAATAAAACGCGGCCTGCGGCTCTTCCAGCAACGTAATATTCGAAAGTCCGGCAAGTTCGGCCGCTTTCAAAGTAAGCTCGCGAGCGGCCGCGTCGAATGAGGCCGGAACGGTTATAAAAATGCTCTGCTTCGACATTTCGGCGTCTTTATCTTCGGCCGCCATTTTATAGTTCCACGCATCTTTTATATGCTCGATATACTTAGCGGAAGCCTCTATAGGAGAAAATTTCTGGCAATCGTCGCCGGCCGCGGAAGGCAGTATTTTAGCTTCGCGCGAAACTCCCGCGTGACACAGCCAGGATTTGGCAGATGAAATGAGCCTGTTAGGCGATTCGGAACCGCGTTTGCGGGCGAATTCGCCGACGCAGAAACCGCGCCCGGAAGCCCACGGCAGATCGAGGGCGCCCGCGGGAAACTCGACTTGTGAAGCTATGTAGATAAACGAAGGCAGCAGCGGTTTTTCTTCAACTACTCCCGGCCCCGTTACCTGGGCGATATTAAAATTTTTAACTTCATTTCCGGATGCGCCTTCGCCAGCGACCGCCCCCGGATGTTCAATATAGGATATCGCGCTATTAGTCGTGCCAAGATCGATCCCTATTATAAATTTAGGTTTTTTACTCATTTAAAATTCACCTTGATAATTATAAAATAAACAGAACGCATTTCCGGCCGGGCGGGTAAAAATAAGATGCGCGCCATTATGCGATTTCAATTTCAGCCGGCGCGACGATATTTTTATCGATATTAGACGCGCGCAGCGGCATTTTAACCTCGGAAACCATCCAGCCGCCGTGGCGGACGATTCCTTTAAACGGCGGTTTCGAGCCGATATTTCCGCTCAGCTTAATATGCGAAGGATTAAATCCTTCGTTAACGGTGAATTCACTGTCTTCCGGCGCGTCGATGGCCGGCACTAACGGAAAATATTCTTTAAGCAGCTTCCGGCAGTCCTGATGAATATTACGAACGGCCGCGCCTATCTGCGCGTCATCGTAATCTTTGATGTCTTCCATTAAAAAATCTATAAGCCGCCCTTTTTCCTGCAGCGAACTCAAAAGTTGAACCGAATCAGGTCTTTGCGGACCGCCGTCACCTTTTTTAAAAGTTACGCTAAATATTATCGCGGTAAAGATAAAACCGACTCCTATTCCGCCTAAAAACGGCATTAAAGCGTTGATATCCATCTTAATTATCACTCCTTGTACATATCTATAATATGATTAAAGCAAGATAGATTTTATCAAATCTTAGTTTAATTGTCAATGAATATGACTTCATTAAATTTAATAGTTATCTTTTTTTATTTTTATTTCTTTTTATTTCTTTTTTACGGCCGCCTTGACAAAACCGATGTTGTATCATATAATTGAAGGGAGCCATTATAATTATGGCGTTTTTTGATTGTTATCGTTGAAAACATCTCGAAAATCATCTCTTGTGTGTATCAGTAAGTGAGGGAGGCGGTAAATTCATTTTTTTATTTTAAATTAACGAACGGAGGGAAAGATTATGATTACAATGCATTTATCTAAAAAGAAAAGGTCCGCTAAATTATCGATTACGGCAATGGCCGCAATATTTATAAGCGTTTCAATATTTTCTTTCAATTACGATCTCGACGCCGCTATGGCGCAGGTTCAGAGTCAAAATAGCAATAATTTCGGAACATTCGGCACCTATAACTACACCAACGAGGTGAACAGCGGAACGAAAGGCATCTGGAACAGCCTGACCGGCAGTAACAGCAGCGGTTATAATTCCTATATTCCTAACGCGGCCGCCTATAACCAGGACCCGTTCAATACTAAATTCGGCACTCAAAGCACTTATCAGCAATACCAGCAGCAGGCCGGATTTACCGGATTTTTAAAAGGCATATTTTCGGGCGGCTCCAATTCCACCGCGGCCTACAACACCTACAATACGGCCAATACGACCGGCACTTACAGCAATTATAACGCTTACAACGCTTACAACAATATATATAACGCCAATACCATAACCGCTATCCAGTCGAATAACTTCGGCAACCCGCAACCTGGAAGCGCTAATTACAACACCAGCACTAATAATTACTATAATACTACTACCGGCAATAATTACTATAATACCCAGATGGGCCAGACCGCTCAAAAATTAGGCGGCGGCGCTCTTGCAAGGTTCTTCGGCGGCATAGTCGACGGAGTTACCTTCGTCGGCGGCAAAGTAGTTTACGCGGGCGAAAAAGCGATAACCGGCCTTAATAACGTTAACGGCAGAATCGCTATGGGTATGGCCGCTTCCACGACCGGCCTGGTCGGCGCAATCGGCAAAGTTCTCGGCTTCGGCGCGCGCGTCGTCATAGGCGCGGCCAAAGTAGCCATAACTATTCCTGTACTCGCGACTAAAGCCGGCATTTACCTCACGACCGTCTCCTGCGTCGGCACGGTAAGACTTCTCGGCTCGGGCCTCAACGCGCTTAAAAACATAACCGGTAATTCAACCAGCGGCCTTAACCAGCTTAACTACAACGTATCGAACTTATCCAATCAAACGCTGGCATTCGGCACCAATCCGCAAAACACCAACTACTACACAAATAATTCAAACCTTCCCGCTAACTACAATAACCAGCAGTTCGGCAATCAGCTCAACAACACTTTATTATACACCAACCAGTTGCAGCAGAATATGACCACGAGTCAGGGCGTCGTAAACACGATCCAGCAAGGCNNAACTTTAAAATAAACACTAAAATAGCCGGAATAACCCTGCTGGAACTCGGCACAAAATTAGTGTATAAAACCGCGTCACTGCTTTCAGGATCGGCTTCGAGCGTTTCTTTAGCCTTAGGCCAGAGTATTCAAAATATGGAATATACTAAAGCTAACCTCAGGCTCATCAAAGAAATGAATAAACAGGGCATAATCAATCCTTATCTCTATCAGCAATACCTTACGCAGTCACAGCAGGCGATTAATCAAAGCCAGAATTTATTCGGCACGGCAAATCAGAATATAAATAATTCGTATCTAAATACGCTTTCAAATATCAATCAGACGCGTAATTACATAACTACTAATAATACGAGTTTAACCAATCAAATGAATCAATACGGCAATTCATTATATACCCAGAATCTTTCTTATGACACATTAAACCAGTATAACAACAATTTTTCTAACCTGAACAACACTTATACCCAGGTTAACGGCACTTTCGGCAATGCTCAGCCGTCCAATTTACAGACTACTTCAACGGTAACTTCCACGCTGTCGAATCTTTTCAACTTTAACGAAGGCGCGACTGCCGAAAGAAAACCCAACGAAGGCTCCGCTGCGAGCGTTGAAACGCGCGACCAGTCGCCTGAAGTCAGAAAAGCATACGAAAACTATATGGCGGCCTATAATAAATATATCGACCTTCTCGCTAAAGACAGCGAAGACGGCCAGGCCGCCGACGTAAGCTCGGCACTCGAAGAATATAAAAAAGCCTACACTGAATACGAAACCTTATCGAATAAAGCCGCCGGTATATCTAAATAAAACAACATATATACCGCATATATTATATATGCGGTATATACATACAATATGGGCGATATATTCCGAATTTGCGAGATGTATTATTAAGCCGTAATATAACTTTCTAAAAAAAAGGGGGGAGAAAGGGTTAGCAACCC
>DIVV01000204.1 GCA_002423385.1 bacterium UBP16_UBA6123 | reverse complement strand
TTTTATATTCAGGGAGAGTAAAGGGGGCACGGGGGAAAAGAGAGGGCCATTGGTCCTTTCTTTCCCCCCGTCGCGGTCTCAGCGGGCTCAGCAGTCTCAACGGTCTTATAATTAAATAGTCGTTCAACAGAACAGCTAAGCGGCTATTCATTTCAATTAAATTGAGATAACGCCTTCTTTACTGAATTCGTTTATTAAAAGGTCGAATTTATCATAATTAGGAGCAGCCGTTTTTGATTTCGTTTTAAGAGAATTAATAAGGGCTTCCCGTTTTTTTTCATCCGCCGCTAACAGTTCAAAAATAAAGGACTGCGTGCCGACGCCTGTCATATTGCATTTAGGGCAGCCGCGGCCGTGATATACTTTATAAGCGAGACGCACCGATTCGTCGCAATTTTCTTCGCGGCAGAAATTACATATAAAATCGACGTTTTTAGCGGCAAGAATGCAAAGCGCGGCCGAAAAAATATCTTTTGCCTGTTTCGACTGCGATATTTTATTTATAACCGCCTCGACGGAAGCTTCGGCCATGGTTATTATAACGAGCGCTCCGGTTGCCAGCGAGCGCTGAACGTATTCAAACGCGCCGGTCTCATCATGTCCTATATTCACTGCTATAATTTCCGCACCGAGATTTATCGCCGTTTCGTGGACCATTTTAATTCCCGGTTCGTTCACCATTGAATATTCGACCTGACTGGTATCGTTAATAGGGCATATAAGGTCTTTTTCGATTGAAACAATTTTTTTATTCAGTTTCATTCGCGACATTTCGTTTAGTATTGTGTAATATAATTTTGTGAGTCCGAATGAATCCGGCGACGATAAAATTACAAGTCCTGATTTTTGTGCGAGGGTCTCGCGCAGAGTGGCGCAGTAATTTTTTTGATGTTTGAAATAGCTTTCGAGAGGTTTAGGAAAGTTATTAAGCGATATTATTTTTAAAACCATATTTTCGCCGAAGAGCGCAGGCACGGTAAGCGCGTTTACAAACAACCTCAGGCTGGAGAGGTTAATAGCGAAATTAGATATCTGGAATATGCGATCTTCTTCGTAATCGAGTTTTCCAAGATGTTTTACCTTAGCGACGATATAATCGTAATTTTCTACTTTAATCGAATGATCGAGGTTAAAAAAACGGCCGTTAATTTTAATATAAATTTTAATATGATCGCTGAATGCTTCGAAGTGAATTTCGGTCGCGTTAGCGCGCGCCGCGTCGTATAAAATTTCAAAAAGCGGCCTTATGAGAGAGTTTTTATTATCGCAAACGACCTGCAATATATTTTGAGGAAAATTAATCGGTTTTTTAAACGATTTAACGTTTTTTAATTCGGCGAGCTGTTCGTTTACCTCGATTTCGTTGAATTCGTCTATATGCACGCTGCGGGCATTTTTAGGGCATATATTTTCGAGTGCTTTTAAGATAGCGCTAAAAGAAGTCAGAACGAAACTTATTTTAAATGAGGCAAATTGCGGCGCATTTAAAATATCGCCTATATTCGACGGATCGCATATAGCGAATTCGATTTCTTTCGTTTTAGGCGAGTAATTAGTTATAACGGTTAAAAAAGTAGTGAAGAAAGAAGCGTCTATATTTTCAGGAAAAGGCTTTACTGCTTCGAGTTTGGAAGGTGCCAGACAGGTCAAATCAAATACTTTAGCCAGCGCGTGCGCGAAGTTCTGTTCGGATAAGATACCTGATCTTATGAGATATTTGCCAAGTTTGCGCAGATTGCCTTTTTTAATTAAAAATATTCTGGTGAGTTCATCGAATGAAATGAATTTTTCATCCACAAGAACAGTCGGCAGGTCTTTATTTTTCATCTGTGACAGAATTATAGAATACAGATCGCGCCGCGAGACTATATTATTTTCAAGCAGTATGGTACCGAGTCTCTTCTTTTGCGCCGCGCATGCTTTTTTATAGGTTTGAAGCTCGCTCTCGGTTAAATATTTTTTTTCGACTAATATTTTACCTACGGTTTCGTCGAATGAAGACTCGAAATACTTCACTTTTTGCTGTTTATTACCAGATGCGGCTATAGTGTCCGGCATAATCCGTCTCCTTTATTTATGAGTCCTGTATAAAAACTATAAAAATTTTCAAAAATTAACCTCAGAAACCTTAATAAATGCGTTAAAATTTTTCAAGCGACGAGTTTTACAAATTCTCCGTTTGCGGCGTTTTCGAGTATCAATCCGTCGTTTTTAATTATATCTAACTGTTCCCGGGCGTTCATTAATTCAATGCCATATACACTGCCGTCTTCTAAAAGATCGATATTAATGCCGTTGCCGACGCTGATTGTAGTAACCTGCGCGACAGTATTTTTAAAATAAATGTATGCTATGTTATAACGAGGGTCAAAACTGATTTTCATGGCTCCACCTCAAAAATATTTAACGATTATTTTATAACATTACTTTCTTTTAAAATTTTTATCGCTGTTTTCCGCGTCATTACCGTCGTTACTCACGCCGCCTTTAGATTTATCGTCCGCGCCCGCCGCCGCCTTAATATCGCGGCGCGTTGATTTCAGAACTGAATCGAGCCAATCGCATACCTTTATTTTTTTGCCTTTTGATATTTCGACAAGATTATGAGCGCCTGTTTTAGGTGAGTATGATATCAGTTTTTCGCGGAACTCGTCGAGTTCTTTAATGTGAGCGAGTTTCATCGCCCAGCGAAGTCTTATCTGGTTGGCGAAATTATTCGCGCTTATTTTTTCGTTATCGATATAAAATGACAACTTTGAATTCTGAATATAACTAATGAGATCGTCCGGTTTGATTATTGAAATACCCGAAGGCGCGCCAATTGAATAAGAATTGAATTCGATCCTTTGAATCGAACTTTTAGGCAGAAATATGCGCCCGAAGCCGGCTTCCACTTCAAAAGTGCCGCCTTTAAGCGAAACTATATCACCGGTAACCCTGTCGCCGTTAACGAATATAATTTCTTCGGCCGCGCATAAGGACGGCATAAAAAAAAGATGGCAAATAAGCAAAACAAAACCGGCGATATTTAATACTGACAATTTTATTAATCTATTAAAAAATAACGAATACATTAATAACCTCTCACCTATTTACTGGATATCTCATCAGACAACACAAATTAATTATAACACATATTTTTAAAATAAGTCAACCTTTTAATAGAGAATAGAAAAACCCCGACCGCATTTATATGTCAGCCGGGGTTTTTTTTTATATCGCAGGGGGTAGAAATATATCTACCCGCGCTGCTTTATGTTTAGTTGGGGTTATGTTAAATTAGAATTTAACATTGAGGTCTAAACGAACCTGGTCGTTGTCGACGGGAGCACCAACGCCGAGAGCTGTGTAGTCAGCATCGTCGTCTTTGTATTTGGTTGTTCTGTAACGAAGTTTGAAAGCTGTGTTTTCTCTGTACTGGTAGGTACCGACTAACTGAACGGTGTTCTGATCGAAATTGCCAGAAGCGCCAACAGCGTTTTCCGTTTTAGCTTTTAAATCTTCATACCAAACATCCATGTGTAATTTGTCGGTAGCCTTGTAGCCGAGGATTACGCCGGCGATTTTTGAATTATTGAATGAGTCAGCAACAGCAGCGCCGTTTTTGCCGAATGTGCAATTAAAGATACCGCAGTTAGCATAAACGCCATTACCGTAGTAAGCTGAATCGCTATAATCGTCGTTAACGCCGAGAACTAAGAAGTCTTTCTGTCTTTCCTGATAGAGACCAGTTAAGTCCCAACGATTATTGATTGTCCATTCAACGCCGAATTTCATAGCTTGGCCTTTCCAGTCATTAGCAGCGTCGATATTGTTGATAACATAAAGTTCATCGTCTTCCGCAGGTTTCTGTTCAAGGAATTCAGCGAAAGCAACAACGTGTTTGCCCATTTTGCCATCGAGGGTTAAACCGTACATATCGAGAGCCGAGTAAGCGTTGCCAGTACCGCTGATGCGGTCGTAAGCGCTGGATTTGGTGAAATAGTAAGCGCCGGCTGCAACTTGTTTCCAGGCGTGGTCAACTGTGAACAATTTGGCATCGAGGCCGTCATTGTTGCTACGAGCTGCGAAATTGTTACGAGTGTCGAGAGCTGCGAATGCGAAATTAGTATTTTTGTGTGCTTTTTTAATTAAGAGACCGTCAACTTCGTTATCAAGAACAAGGCCTTTGCCTATTGTTAAGGTGAAACGGCCGGCTCTGAAGTTATCGATTAAGCGACCGCCGCCGAAATTTCTGACGTCGATGTAACCTAAGAAGAGGTCACGGTTCGTGTCAGCCGCGGTATCGTTGTTGAAACCAGTGTTAGGGTTGTTCTGGGTCGCGAAACCGTGAACTGTTGAGTCCTGTAACGATAAGAACGTAGAAACGTTATCGTCAACCTGACCTTTGATGTTCATGCGGAGTCTGTTTACGAATCTTGAATTACCAAGATCAGCAACGCCAGCGTTTAAGTCTTTGTATTTGTTGTCTTCAAAACGAATGCGATCTTCGAGAGTAACTCTGAATTTGTTGAAGCCGCTTTTTTTGAGGGTGTCAACGTCTGTTTTCAGAGTGTCAACATCGTTACGGATAACTTTTACTTCTTCTTCGAGAGCCTGAACTTTAACGCCGAGGAGCGCAAGTTCGTCTGCAAATTCGATTGTGAGTTTCTGTAAGGTTTCGAGGTCGGCGCCGCCGAATTTTTTGTCGATTAAACGAGCGGTTAAGAGAGCCATTTCGTATCTGGTCATAGCTTTCGAACCTTTGAATTTGCCATCCGCATAACCTTCGAGAAGGCCTTTTGCAGCAAGGCTGTTAACGGCTTCGTAAGCCCAATGTTTTTTAGGAACGTCGGAGAACGGGCCTGCGAATGCGGCGCTGATTGCCGTTACCATGAATACCATTACAACTACTAATAATAAACCTTTTTTCATTATTTTCAAATCCCCCTTGATAATTTTAAATTTAATTTTTTTTAATCGGACCGGGATCAAATTAAATCTCTACTTTGTCCGCTCAAGCTCTCGGGGGGGCCTGAATTTTTCGCTTTCAAGTGTCCTTGTTACCTTCAATGCTACTTTATTCAAACTTCCCGTTTACTTTTGCCTTCTTTTCAAGATTAGCGCACCTGCTTTCACAGATGAACCGTTTCCAAACCGACCGGTTTTCGTTAATAACAATATCGTACCCGTGCTTAGGATTTGTATGTTTCACCTCCTTTGTTTTCACGAACACGATATAAAGTTGTCAAGCGAACCCCGCGGTCAAATTAAAAGTTATTCTATCAGTAATTTTTTTTTGTGTCAAGCTTTTTTTATTAACGCTTTTATTCGATTTCTTGAATTGCCTCGGAAATAAAAAGATTTCACGGCAAAAAAAAATTTAAATTTTAAATTTTAATTACGAATTCAGGCCCGGTCATTTTAATGTCTGCGGCAGGTTGAAAAGTAGTTTTTCACGACTTCCGCCGAGTGACATACCCGCATAAAACCATAAAATACGGCTTATTTCGTTATTAAACATATTATATTCGCTAAAACCCATAAGTAAAACGGAAGCAAAGGCGATAAGCGTTCCGGCGCAATAGGCATTTTCTATTTCGTGGCGGTTAGCGCCTTTATTAAACGCTTTAACCGCCAGAGAATATAACAGGTAAGAGCAAAGCCACACAAAAGCGGCGAAACCCGTCAATCCGGTTTCCGCATAAACCTGCAGGTATAGATTATGAAGATGGCCGTAAACCATCTGCTTTCGTTCCAGCGGCGCCCATTCAATTTTATTTACATAACCGGCATAATTTTTTTCGACGCCGCCGATTCCAACGCCCAGCAGGGGATTGTCTTTGATCATTTTTGATCCCGCGGCATAAATAACTTCGCGTCCGCTCGAATAGCCTTTAAGGGTGCTTGTGATGCGAAGATTAAGATCGTTAAGAAGCTGATTGTTTTTAATCGGCGGATAGATAATTATTAAAAACGATAATACGGCAATAATAAAAAGCGCGCCTAACGTTTTATAATGTTCATTTATAAACAGCAGGGCGCCCAGGGCTAAAAGCATTGCCGCCCATGGGCCGCGTGAGTAAGTTAAAACCAGCGCGAACATATTAGCCGTAATAAGCGCCAGAAAAAAGCCGCGCGACCGATCACTTTTAAAAGCGTCTTTCGCCCCGAGTAAAATCCCTATAGATACGCACTGAAGCATCACCAGAAATTCACCATAAGTAATGGGGACTTCGAAAAGGCCGCTGTACTTTACGGGCCAATTTACAAAATCCTGAAAGTAGACTATATCGGTTAAATTAAGAGCCGTTGCGGTTATTGCCGTTATGAGAAGTATAAAATTAGTGATTTGCAGCGTGAATATCATTTTCAGCTTATCGATTAAAAGCGCGCCTTTTTCATAAGCCAGAAAAAAAGCTAGAAAGGCCATCACATTTTTTATCTTTCCGATTTTAGCGATACCGAGGCCGCTCACAAACAGGCCGGCCGCGTTTGCAAGTACAAAAATAAGCATTATCGAATAGATTTTATTATAAGTGAATCCGGCTTTGAGCTTACCGGCCGCCCTGGCGCATAAAAGCGCCGTGACCGCCGAATAAAGCGCGAAATTAGACAGAAAAGTCGAGAATGAGACCGTCACCAGAAACATCATCATGAAAAAATATATGAGCCCGTCGATGGAATCGTTTGTAATATAGTAAGAGCGGCTTTCTTTAATCATTGTTTCCATTATCTTTCAAAGTGAAATTTATTAACCTGTAATAAATTGAAATTAACTTTGAATATAAGTTATCGCCTATAATTTTTTTAAAATAACCTCGCGTCTTAGCTGCATACCATTGTGATAACGCCATTAAAAGTCCGCCGACATCGACGCGTCCCGAATTAATTGTTTTAACGTACCATTTTATTATTACGCCGTCGGGATTAGAGCTTACCCCGCCGGTTCTGTAAACCGAAACGACGACATCTTTGAGCCTTATGAATCTGGCGCCTTCGTTGACGAGTCTGAGCCACAGGTCATAATCCATGGAATATTTGAGGCGTTCGTCGAATTTATGATTTAAAAGCATTTTACGCGGCATTATAACCGACTGATGACAGAAAGAGCAATCGTTTAAAAGATTTTCGTGCGCGGCCTGGCACATGCTGAAGCCGCCGAGCCGGTTGATTATTACGGCGCCGCCGTATAAAATGGTGTTTTCATCCGGCGCGTTTATTTTTATGTAATTAGCTAATTTTTCGACAACCCGACTGTCGTAAAAATAATCGCTGCAGTTCATCATTATTATATAATCGCCCGAAGCGAAGCGAACGCCTTTATTGAACGCGGCGCTTATGCCAGAATCTTTTTCACTCACAAAGCGCGATATTTTATCGCCGAATTTTTTAACTATTTCTATGGTGCCGTCTGAGGAGCCGCCGTCAATTACAATGTATTCTATGTTTGAATAGCTTTGTTCGATAACGCTTTTAATCGTCTGCTCCATATAAGCGGCGCCGTTTAAAACTACGGTTATCACGCTTACTTTCGGATAAGCGAAATCTAAACTTAAGTTATTATCTTTGCTGCCGTCTTTTTTGTTATTATCTCCATCATTTTTATTGTCTTTATTGGTTATTATATTCATATAGTTAAATGCCACCGTTTATAGTTTTATTCATTTTATTGCGACCGGCCAATGACAAAATTATTTTCTGGTAGTTTTCGCCGAATTCGATCGTTTTAAGTTCGTGCGCTTTTAGTTTAGCGGCGAGCGCGCCGTCGTCATAAGCGGGCGGAGCGAACCAGTACCGTTCTAAAATAGCCGCAAGTCCCCGCGCGTCGTGAGGGTCGAAATATTCGGCTTTAGCCGGCGCCTGTTCTATATGTACCTTAATATTGGATAAAATGATATCTTTATCGATAGCCTTACATTCTTCAACGGTCGAGCTCCAGCCTTCGAAGAGCGACGGATTAATAACGGCCGCCGAATAACGCATCAGATAATAAACTTCCTGATAATCTATCAGGCCGAGCATAATTGCGTTAGCCTTCAGGCCGCAGTCATTTATATAACTTTCGAGTTCGTTTAGATAACCGGCATCGCGGTAATCTTTAGAAAGACCGCTGAAAACTATTGCAGGGACGGTTTTTCCCGAGTCTTTAAGCGCCTTCAGTGCTTTAAGCGCTACTATATGGTTTTTATGTTTCCAGAACTGGTTCGGGATATAAAAATATTTATCAGGCAGGTTATAGGCGGCTTTAATAGCCGCGTGGCGAGCGGCGTCAAAACTATCGATCGCAACGCTTTGCGCGAAATTAAGCACCCGGCCTTTAGCGGCGAAAGCCGGCGCGAAGTTTTTATAGTCTTCGGCGGCGTCATGGCTGCTTAAAATTACGGCGTCGGCCTTTTCGGCCATTTGCATATAGGTACGGTTTCTGTATGCTAGAAGTTCGGGGCCAAACATATCCGGCAGATGTATGTGCTGAAAATCGGGAATCCAGCCGATCATAATTAAACCGTTACCGGCCTCCGCGTTCGATACATGCGAGATGACATCTATTTTATGAGCGGCGAGAGCCTTTTCAAATACCAGATTACGGCCGATGGTTTTTTTCAGTGCGCGCCCGAGGTACGATAATAATGAATTTCCCTCGAGGCAGGAAAGGCCGGCGCATTCGAAGCCAAGATTTAATTTAACCGATACTTCAGCGGCCTCCGAGGCGGCCGTGAATATAACCGGTTCTATTTCGCGGCGAGCGCCGAGTTTTTTTATGGCCGATAAAAGGCTTTTATAGTAATTAAAGCCTCCGGTCCATGAATTTACATCTTTAATTATGAATCCGACTCTTATCATAGGTTCCGATTATACACGATATCGGGCTATAAGTCAATAAAGCAAAGATAAAGATTCTAAGATAAAGATTCTAATTGAATAATGGATAAAGTTATGATAAAATACATTAATTTCAATAAATTAACGGGCGCGGCCGGTTCTTAATTTCAGTCGGGCCGTTCACCGGTTTTACCGTTGGTTATCTGGTTATAAGGAATTTATGAGTATATTTTCAAAAGTATCTGGCGCGCTGCCGGCTAATTTTTTAAATGCAGCCGCTATAAATAATATTTTCTGGCTTGCCTTCGATAAAGTAATAAGGCTTGTGGTCGGGCTTTTTGTTAACGTGTGGGTTGCCCGTTACATGGGGCCGGAAATGTACGGCCATTATAATTATATTTTTTCGTTCGTTATTATTTTCAGCGTTTGCGGCGCGCTCGGGTTAGAGGGCGTAGTCATACGCGAGCTGGTTAAATGCCCTGAAAATAAAAATAAAATACTCGGCAGCGCTTTTTTATTAAAATCGGCGGGCGCGCTCATCGGCATGGCGCTCACTATCGCGGCGGCTTCTTTTATGAATGTTAAAACGCCCGATTGGCTCGTGTTGATATCAATTTCGACGCTTAGTTTTCTTTTTATGCCCTTCGAGGTTCTCGATTATTTTTTCCAGTCACTGGTTATGTCCAAATACATCGTGGCGGCTAAAAATTTTTCTTTGATAGCTTCGTCCGCGGTCCGCTTGTACCTGATTTCATCGGGCGGCTCGCTTATGGCGTTTTTACTTGTCAACGTCCTGGAGGCGGCGCTAACTTTTATAGCGCTGATAGTTTTATTTTCAAAGAAGGAGCGGCTGACCGGCTGGCATTTTTCGGCGCCTCTGATGAAAACTCTTATGATTGATAGTTTTCCACTTATGATGACCTATCTGATGACGCTTATCGGAATGAAGATCGACCAGCTTATGCTGATGGAAATGATCGATGAAAAGCAGCTCGGTTATTATTCGGCGGCTATAAAATTATCCGAGATATGGTATCTTATTCCGATGTCGATATGCTCTACCTTTTTTCCCATATTGATTAACATAAAAAAGAGGAGCATAAGCCTTTATATGAAAAGGTTCCAGATGCTTTATGATTTTATGGCCGTGACCGCTTTTATTATAATTATTCCGGTATCCCTTCTTTCTTCCAGAATTATTCCGCTTCTTTACGGTCCAAAATATTTAGATTCCTCCATTATTTTAGCCATACATGTATGGGCGGTGCTTCCGGTTTTTATGAGTGTGGTCTGCCAGTATTATCTTATCGTTGAAAAAAAGCAAAAATTATCGTTTTATAAAACTATTATAAGCGTTATAACAAACGTCGTTTCGAATTATATTCTCATTCCGAAATATGCGGCCGCTGGCGCCGCCTTTTCAAGGCTTATATCCGAGTTCGTTTCGACTTATATTTTCGATATGGTCCATCCCGCTTTAAGGCAGGCTTTTAAAATGAAAATGCGCGCCAGCACGCTAACTTCTGCTTTCGCTTCGGGAGCGAAATTTATTTCGAGGCTGCGCGCTAAATAATAATAGCTTGTAAGCCTCCGATTGTCAACGATATTTATGCTGTCAACGATATTTATACTTGACAATATAATTAGATAACAATATAATAGAATGGTATGATGGGATGATACGGTAATAAATTCAACTACGGGGAAAACTAAATTATGATAATTAAATTAAGAGAGACGCTAAGCGGCGCGCGTTTTGTTTTAGCCGGTAAAAAGCCCTGGAGCCGGGGTTATTATACCTATAGAAAACAGGTTTTATTAAAGGCGCTGACATCTAAAACCTTCAATATATCCAAATTGCCGGAAGGTTACGGCCACCGTCTAGACGAACGGATAGTCGAATATCCCTGGCTATTTTCGCGGCTTGGCGCTAATCCGGGCGAATTGCTCGACGCCGGTTCAGTCCTTAATTACGACTATATAATATCCAATAAAACCCTTGAAAATAAAAAGGTAACTATAATGACTCTCGCGCCTGAAGCCGATTGTTTTTATGAAAAAGGGGTATCCTACATATACGGCGATTTAAGGAATATGTGTTTTAAAGACGATTTTTTCGATTATATAGTATCGCTTTCGACCATAGAGCATATAGGCCTGGATAACAGCATGATATACGCAAAAACCGGGGAGCATAACGAAAACCGGCCGGAAACTTATCTTGCCGCGGTAGCCGAATATAAAAGGACGCTTAAAAAAGGCGGAACATTATACTTAAGCGTGCCTTACGGCAGATATAAAAACCACGGCTGGTTTCAGGTATTCGACCGCGCCATGGTAGCTAAAATAATAGATACGTTCGCTCCGGCCTCATTTAAAGAAAGTTACTTCCAATACAAGCCTTCGGGCTGGATAAATTCGGACGCCGAAGCGGCTAAAGAATGCGAATGTTTCGATATTAATTTCAGCAAAAATTACGACAGCGATTATGCCGCGTTTTCAAGAGCGGTAGTCTGTATCGAGTTAATCAAATAAGCAGATAGTATGATTATGAAAAATATATTTAAAAAAATAATTTATCTTTTTACGGGCGCGCCTAAAAATTATTTAATTGGCGATAAATCGTTAATTTACGATGGCGCCAATGTTTTTAATAATTATAAAACGCCGGATAAAATTAAGATAGGCTGCTTTACTCATATCCGCGGCGATCTTTTAATATTCGGCCATGGCGGCATGATCGAGATCGGCGACTATTGTTACATAGGCGAAAACACAAAGATATGGTCGGGACTTTCAATTAAAATAGGCGCGCGCGTTTTAATTTCACATAATTGCAATATTTTTGACAACGACACTCATCCGTTAGATCATAAGGCCCGTCACGAACAGTTTAAGGCCATAATAAGCACGGGCCATCCGGCGGTTATAGATTTAAAGGATGAAGCGGTAGTCATCGGCGACGACGCATTAATAGGGGCTAACAGCACTATATTAAAAGGCGTGACGATAGGCGCGCGCGCGATAATAGGCGCGGGCAGCGTAGTTACAGCGAGCGTTCCGCCGGATGTTATCGCAGCCGGCAATCCGGCTAAAATAATTAAAAATATAAAATAAAATCGGATTTAATAATATGGGTTCTGCGGAAAACGATAATTATAAAAATAATAATAACGACGCGGCTATTGAAAAAATCAGCTGGGAGGCCGCCGTTGATTTAATTAAAAACAACGCGGCTATGAAAAAACTTGTAATCGACTCCTTTTTTGATGATCCGGTTACCGCCGCCGCCGAACGGTTTTATAACGGCAGCGAGTGGCGCGCCGCCCGCGCCCTGATAGCGGAGCTCTTCGGCGTCAATTACAGGCCGGGCGTAATGAGCGCCATCGATATCGGCGCGGGCCGTGGAATCGCTTCTTACGCGCTGGCTATGGACGGCTGGAACGTAACGGCACTCGAGCCTTATAAAAGCAGGACAGCGGGCAGCCTCGCCATCCGCGATTTAATCGACGGCTTTAAGCTCGAAAAAATAACTATAGCCGAAGATTATGGCGAAAGCCTTAAATTCGCAGACGGGAGTTTCGACCTGGTTTATATGAGACAGGCCCTTCATCATGCCCGTGACCTTGAAAAATTCTGCATGGAAGCGGCGCGAGTATTAAAACCGGGCGGCGTTTTCATCGCGGCGCGCGAGCATGTTTTGAGCTGCCGCGACGATTTGAAATGTTTTTTACACAATCATCCTCTGCATAAATATTACGGCGGAGAAAATGCCTATACGCTTTCTGAGTATAGATCGGCCATCGAAAAAAGCGGAATAAAATTAAGCGCGGCGCTTAAAACTTACGATTCCGATATTAATCTTTTTCCCGAAACGCGCGAAGCGCTTATGGGCAGGCTGACGGCTAAAATAGGCTTCAGGCCGCCCGGTTTTATTTTTAACCTGGTTTTAAAATTCTTTAATATGATCAATAAAGTTCCGGGGCGGCTTTATACATTCGCGGGGGTTAAATTATGAATAAAAAAATTATTATAACCGGCGCTTACGGTTTTTTAGGACGCAACTGCGCGGCGGCTTTTAGCGCCGCCGGATTTGAAATTTATGGAATCGGCCATGGCGGCTGGCCGCCGTCGGAATATGGCGAATTCGGAATTAAAGCCTGGCTTTCATCGGATATCACTTATGAATCTTTATGTTCGCTAGGATTGAGCGGCCGCGTCGCGGCGATAATTCATTGCGGCGGCGGCGCTTCGGTCGCCTATTCGATAGAAAACCCGTCGCTGGATTATAAAAAAACCGTTGACAGCACGCTCGCCGTTTTAGAGTATATGCGCCGTGAAAACCCGCTCGCCCGGCTCGTCTATCCGTCTTCAACCGCTGTTTACGGAGTGTGTGAAGATAAGCGCATCTCAGAGAGCCATTCGCTCGATCCGCTCTCGCCTTACGGTTTTAATAAAGCGGCGGCGGAACTTCTCTGCCGGTCGTATCACAAAAATTATTCGATTAAATGTTCGATTATACGATATTTTTCAATTTACGGCGAAGGCCTTAAAAAGCAGCTTTTATGGGAAGCCTCTAATAAAATAATTAACGCCTCTAAAGCCGCCGTCGTCGCCGTCGAGTTTTTCGGAACAGGTCTTGAAACGCGCGACTGGATACACATTTCTGATGCGGCGGCTCTCGCGNNCTCGCGGTTAAAGCGGCCGGAGCCGATTGCGGATATGAAATAATTAACGGCGGCGCAGGAGTCAAGACTTCCATAAAAGACACTATCGCCCTTTTATCTAAAGAATTCGAAAAATATAATATAGCGGCGCGCCCCGTTAAATTTAATAACATCGTTAGAGCGGGCGATCCCGCATATTACTGGGCCGATATAGGCCGGGCTTTAGAATCAGGCTGGAAACCGGCGATAACTCTGGCTGATGGAATTTCACGCTATGTTAAATGGTTCGTTAATAACAAAATTTGAAAAGCGGATAGTCTTTTTCAGTCTTAATAAAAAGCCGGCTGAATATAACGTTTATCTGATATTCTTTTCTATTCTTTTATTTTTTGAATATAAAATGAGCCGGGTTCGTGTTCGGCGGTCAGTTTCGGACATTTTTCCTTAAGCCGTTCGTAATGTTTATGGCGAAGGTAATTTAGCGCGCCGATAATTTTAAAATCGTTATTATTAGTTAAAAACGCTTCCAGCAGATATTGTTCATTCCACAATAGCGCGCTTTCAATCAGCCAGCTTTCCGGATAGTCTTTAGGCGAGAATATATCGTGGATATGTATAATGACGCCTTTATTCAAAACGGGAAGCAGCTCTAAAAATTCGAATAAAACATCGCCCTGAGGCCTTATCATGTGAGATGAATCGATAAATAAGATATCGTTTTCTTTTAATTCTTTAAATAAATTTATATCCACAGTTTCGACTTTTTCGCGTATAACCGTTACGCCGGTTTTTTCGAGCCATGGCATTTCATAAGGTTCTATACATATATGTCGACAGCCATAATTTTTATCTTCGCTTTTATTTTTAGTAACGGCAAGCGCCGCCATTTTAGTCGAGTTTCCGCTTCCGATTTCGATTATCGTTCGCGGTTTAAAACTGCGTATTACATTGTACCAGTATTCGCAATCGCCGGCTTTAAACGACGGGTTGTTAAAGTAAAAATCCATATCGCTTCCGCGTTTATCCGATATATTCGAAAGCTCGCCGCTGTAATTAAAACCGCTTAAAAGTAAGAGCTGTTCTTCGTCATTCCATTTTATTCCGGGCAGTCCGCGATCATCGGCGAGCGGCTTTCTTAAATTACTTTTATCGAAGAGCGGCTCGTAATAATGGTTAATAACGGGCATGACGCCGGCCTTTAAAAGCGCCGCACGACAGGCTGGAAAACGGGCGACGCCGAAGCGTCTTATAAATTTAAGCGGAAGCGCGCAAAGAAAAATTACGGGGAATAAAATCATATCGAATGCCGCGAAAAGGAACAATACTGCATTTTTAATAAAATTTCTCATAAATAATTAAGCCTTTCATCTGTCTATCTATCTTTCAACACATCTATTTTCTATAAAGCGGATAGTTTTGCGCATAATTTATTCGAAATGGCTTTTGATTCGAAGTATGAAGCGGTTTTTAGCGCGGCTTCAGATATTTTTTTTCGGCCGTCTGCCGGCAGATTATAGTAATATTCGATTTTCTTCTTAAGCTCCTCGGAATCGCCCGTTTCGAAGAAAAATCCGTTTTTGCCTTCTACTATATATTCGCCAAGCGCGCCGATGCGGCTTCCGATAACGGGCCTGCCGCATGCCATAGCTTCTATTCCAACCAGGCCCAGGCTTTCTTTAAGAGTCGGAAATATAAAAAGATCCATGGCCCCGTAAAAAAGCTCTAATTCTTCGTGGGACGCCTTCTGGATATATGTTATTTCTTTTTCGAGTCCGAAAGCGAGCACGGTTTCGTCGAATTCGGCGCGCTGCGACCCGCCGCCGACCGCCAGAAATGAAACTTTTTTAATGACGCCGCTTTTTTTCAGCGCAGCCGCGGCTTCCAGAAAAAAACGCCAGCCCTTATTCTCTTCGAGCCGCGAAATGTAGCCGATTACGAATTTATCTTTTGCTATGGATAATTTCTGCCTGCATTCGAGCGGATCGAGAGGCTTGAATTTAAGCGGATCGACGCCGCCCGAGGGCGAAACGAAAATTTTATCATTTTCGAGTTTATATCGCGCCGCTAAAATTCTCTTATAATGGCGTGATGGCGAAATTATCAGCGCGGCGGCGGCGAATATTTTTTTAATAAAAGGGTTTAATATAAAGTGGTATATAAGTTTTCTGATATCGCCTTCGACCGATATATCGCCGCCGTGTATATTTATTACGATTTTAACTTTTTTAACGAGTGAAATTAAGTAGAGCGGAAGGCATATATGCGAGACGAAATGACCGTAAATTATATCGTAACGCCCGAAAATTCCCATATATAGAATACGGGCGTAAAACGATATATAAAGCGCTATTTTATGTAATAATCCTGACGGGGTAGCATCGATTACAGCTCGCTCGATTTCGAATCCATGTTCTTTAAGGCCGTTTTCGCAATTTTGAACGAAAATTCCGTATCCGGGTTTTTGCGCGCTCGGATATAAACTCGATACGAGAAGCATTTTAATCATAATCAGCGGGTTCCGTAAACTTCGATTTCGGCGAGTGAAACTTTATTTTTATTGCCGTATGAATCTTCTATCGCGACTTTTATATAACGCGCGGTAACGGTTTTATTAAATTTAAAATCCAGCGGCGTAGAAGACTTAGTAAATAAGTCTTCGCCGATTAAATTGTAATCGCCGAATTCGCGTGCGTAAAATACCGACACGTTGCGCGCATCGAGCGATGATGTGTTATATATTCGAACACCTTTTATTTTGCGAATCCCCCCCAGATCGATTATTATCCATTTTGGAAATTCTTCGTTGTCCGAGGTGAAATAGGTTTCGGAGAAGCCTGACGGTTTTATGATTTCGTCCGTCAATACGCCGGGGCGGCAGTTATTGTTTTTGGCGCTTTCGATATAATTATTGCCGGCGGCGAAGTTTATATAATATTTTTCAGTATCTTCGCTCTTATCGGCCTGCCGTTTTACCGCAGTATTTTTATTGCCGGCCGATCTGTTATAATGGCTGTGCGCGTCGTTAAATATTTCGAAAAGTCCTTCAGCGATTAATTTATGGCCTTCGGCGTTAGGATGGATCGCGTCGGGCAGAAAAAAACGCATGAGATTTTTATCTTCGGCCGCATCGTTAAAATTCATGTAATTATCGACTAAGTCAACTTTGTTTTTAATTGCGGTTTCGCGCGCCGCGAATACATAAGGCATTAAATGGCGGTTGGTCAATATTTTAATATTGTTGGTAGGAAGCGGCGGCGGAGTCATTAATATAACGGCGATATTTTTTTCTTTGAGCCGGCTGACGAAACTTTCCAGCGTCTTCATGTAATTTTCTTTCGATACTTTTGATCTGCCCGACTCTAAGGCGACGCAGTCGTTAGTGCCGAACATTACAATCGCAACGTCCGGGTTTTCAAGAAAAACTTTTTCGAATCTGGCGTTAGCGTCTTCTATGGTTTCGCCCGGAACGCCGCCATTTACGATGCGGGCGTCGATACCGGCTTCAGCGAGCATCTGCGTTAAAAGAAAACGGAATGAATCCGAGTTCGTTAATGACCGTGAAGCGGTCGGGGCGAATCCGTAAGTTATCGAATCGCCGAAAGCGTATATTTTAAGAGGCCCGGCGGCCTGCGCCGGAATTAATGGGGCGCAGGCCGTCACGGCGGCAAGTGAAATTATAAATACAAATTTTACGGTAGCGGCTAAAGTTGTTTTATAGTTTATATTCATAGTTTAACTTTTCCTATTATTCATCGTCTTCATCGGCGTTATATCTTTTCTTATTTCTATAGCTTGTTTTTGATTTACCCTTAGAGCTGGCGTTAGGCGGCACGCCTATCGATTTATTCGAAATAGTCGTAAAACTTCTCCAGGAATTGCCCGGACCGCTGTTTTCGCTGTAAGTTGCGGTGTAATCGTCAAAGTTAAAGCACATAAGGCCGGTTATAAGGTTTTTCTTTTTATCCATATACATGCCGGAAGCGCAGAATGAATTTTCATTATAATTAGAAGGCACTTCGAGGCCGGCGTTCATAAAGCCGGTGCCGCCGGTTATCGGTTTAACGTATGCCGTTCCGTCAGCGGGCACCCAGGAAACGAACCAGTGCGTCGTCTGTTCCCAGCAGAATGAAATCGTCGCATTTTCGGTGAATTTATCGGCCGGTTTCGATATATTGTCAACGTGACGCCATGCCTGCCATTGCGCCAGCGCGGCGCGCGTTTTTATGTCGATGGTATTAACCGTCGAATACATCGTACCGTCTTTTCTGTTGTAGCTGTAAAGGCAAACGGTTACTTTGCCGTCGCTCGGTTCACAAAAACTTATATCAACGGCCGTATTTCCTTCATCGTAATTGGGGAACGGCGTTGAAACCTGACCCATGGCGGTCCAACTGAACCAGTTATTAGTCGCGTGGTCGTAAAAAGCGATATAAACCGTTCCTTCGTCGGCGTTAACGGAGCTGATGGCAAGGAAATTGATATTGGAAGCGAAGCCTATATAAGAAGCGCCGCCAGCCGAAAGTTTAGGCGCAAATTTGCTTGCGCTTGCAGTAGCAAGCATTGATTTTTCTGATTTATTGCCGTCAGAAACCGCTTCTATGTAGTAGTTGTAATTTTTGCCTTTTTCGATATTGGTATCTACGAATTTAAGGCTGGGTATTTTTTTAAGAGTAGCGATTTTTTTGAATTTATCGCTTTCAAAACCGTCGCCGGTCGAGCGGTAAATATTAAAACTGTGTTTTGAAAAGTTATAGTCGCCTTCCCAGGTGAGTTTAATGCCCTGTTCTTTTGGGCTGAATTCGGCGTTTAAATTTTGAGGCGCTTCCGGCGCGTCGTATTTTTTCGTTGTGGCAGGCTTTTTGGCGCCGTCGTAGGAAGTCGTTGAAGAGGCTTTAGCAGTCACTTCGGCAGTGTTGGAAGCCGCGGATTTTTTATTATCGGAGTCGCGGGCGCATACCTGGTATCTGTATTTTTTATTCTTTTCAATATCTGAATCTATAAACCGGCCGTTATTGCCGGATACGTAACCTATCGAAATGAAGCTGCCGCCTTCTGAGGCGCGCTCGATATGATAGCCTGTGGCGCCTGCGACCGTGTTCCATTTAAGCTCTATTGATTTGCCTTTGTATTTAGCGCTTAGATTGGATGGCGCATCGGCGCAATAACCCGTCGCCGCGATCGATAAAATTAAAGATAGGATAATAAAAAATACCGCCATGGATAAACCGAATTTTTTCTTCATGTCCGTACACCTCAAATAAAAATAAAGTAGAGCCGCCTTATTAAAGTTAATATTATCTTGAGTGTAATAAAAAACTTTAATGCGCCGACTTTGTCTTACCTTCATATATACATTAAAATTAGAATTATGTCAAGATTAAAATTCACTGGCGTTTTTGAATAACGAAATACGGGCCGCGAATTTAACCGCGTCCCGTATTCCGTTAAGTTAGGTTTTTTCTTATCGCCGGCCCGGGTTTAAGCCCGGGCGCGGTTTTATCGATTTGATTACAGCGTTAATTAGAATTTAACGTTGAGGTCTAAGCGTACCTGATCGTAATCAGCGGGGCCGTTGCCTGCGCCGAGAACTGCGTAGTCAGCGTCGCCGGTTTTGAATTTCGTCGTTCTGTAACGAAGTTTGAAAGCCGTGTTTTCTTTGTACTGGTAAGTTGAAACTAACTGCGTGGTGTTCTGGTCGAAATTACCTGTAAGAGTGCCAGCGGCGTTGAGTTTATCTTTACCCTTTAAATCTTCATACCACAGGTCTAAATTCAATTTTTCGGTAGCTTTGTAGCCGACTATGAAGCTGGCTATTTTTGAGTTGTTGTGGTTGTCGGCGATGCCGAAACCGTTTCTGGTGCACATTGCTACATAAGGAGCGTTGTCCGAATAAGGCTGGTCGGTGTAATCGTCGTTAGCTGAAAGTATTCTGAAGTCTTTTTCACGGTCCTGATACATTAAGGTTAAGTCCCATGTAGGATTGACTGTCCATTCAGCGCCGAGTTTGAAACCTTTACCTTTCCATGAAGCAGCGGCTAAAGCGAACGGGTTCGCTGCATAAAGGCTTTTGTCTTTTGAAGGGCTCTGGTCTGCGTATTCCATGAAAGCTACTATGCTTTTGCCAATTTTGCCGTCTAAGGTAAGGCCGGCTACGTTCATTGCATTATAAGCCATGCCGGTGCCGCTTACTCTTGCAAAAGCGTTTGTTTTGTTCATATAATAAGCGCCTACCGATACGTGGTGCCATGAGTGGTCAACGGTGAATAACTTTGCGTCGAGGCCGTCGTTAGCTGAAGCGGCCGCGCCGGCTACAGGCACTAAACCTCTTGTATCGAAGCCGCCTAAGCTAAAATGCGTGCCACGATAATGTTTTTTAAGCATAATACCATCGACTTCGTTATCGAAGATAAACGCTTTGCCGATTGTGAGTGTCATACGGCCGATTCTCATGTTGTCGACGATTTCGCCGCCGAAGTTTCTAATGTCGATATAACCTAAATAGAGGTCGCGGTTGGTGTCGCCGGTAGAAAGGTTGTTACCGCCGTTTACGGGATTGTTCTGAACGCCGAGGCCGTGTATCGTCGAATCCTGTAAAGAAATGAATGTCGTTACGTTATCGTCGATATTGCCTTTGATATTCATACGAAGTCTGTTTACGAATCTTGAGTTGCCGCGATCTGCTACGCCGGCATTCAAGCTTTTGTATTTATTGTCTTCAAATCTGATACGGTCTTCGATGGTCAGTTTAATTTTGCCAAGGCCGCCTTTTTTAAGCATGTCAACGTCTGATTTTAAAACGTCAACGTCGTTGCGTACGACTTTAACTTCTTCTTCTAAAGCCTGAACTTTAACGCCGAGAAGCGCGAGTTCGTCCGCGAATTCAACGGTGAGTTTCTGAAGGGTATCAAAATCCGCGCCGCCGAATTTTTTGTCGATTAAGCGGGCTACCATTAAAGCCATTTCATATCTGGTCATAGCTTTTGCGCCTTTGAACTTGCCGTCGGCATAACCTTCGATAAGGCCTTTAGCCGCTAAACTGTTAACCGCTTCATAAGCCCAGTGGCTTTTTGGAACATCCGAGAACGGACCGGCGAAAGCCGAGCCGATCGATGCGGCCATAAACACCATTACTACTAAAATTAATAAACTCTTCTTCATTGTAATCCTCCTTAGTGATTTTGAAAACGCCGGATAAAGTTTTGCACTTCCGGGGTTTTAGTGAAAGAGGACCTTAAATCTTAAATAAAGCTTCCAAAGTTACCTTTAATTTCGATTTAAACCCGCTTTTACCCTAACCGCCTTTCGCGCGCTTCTTTTCCCTGCATTTATTACTTTTAAAGACCGTTTAAACACCAGGACCGTATCCGTGTCACTAAGAATGTTTCACCTCCTTTTTATCACGAACATATCCCTTTGAATGTTTATCGGTAACTCTAAAATTAATAAAATTATATATAAAAAACAAATTTCATCTTGCCGGTATATTTAACCGGAGTATTTATATTTTTAAATTGTCAATTAATTTAACCGTCAATTAAACTTCGACAAAAAAACGAATTACTTAATAAAAATTTTTAAATAAAAAAACTCAACGAAATAATTTTAACAATTATCTCGTTAATTGCGGTAGTGCCGGAAATAAATTTTTAATATTTCTTTTCATTGTTTTTCTTGGCTGTCCTTTATAAATTCTCTTTCAAAATATTTTTTTGTGAGTTCCGTTTTTACCTTTTAAACCTTATCGGTAAAATTATTGCATTTTTTAGGTATGTGTATTATAATTATTTAAAATTTATAATAAACAATATAAAAACAATTAACTGGACTATTAATAAAATATGGGCAAGCATATAACGAAATACGAATAGAATTGATATTGATTGGAGCATATATTCACGATGAGCGGTATAATTGGAAAAGAATTATTAAACGGCCTCTTGCAATCGCAGCTTTTTATGGGAATGAGCGCGGCGGCCCTCGAAGATTTTTCTAAGATAGTAAGGACGCGCGAAGCAAAAACCGGTGAGATCGTTTTTTCGGAAGGTGAAAAAGCCGAAGGCTTTTATATAGTTATTGAAGGAAAGATTAAGATCTATAAAATTTCCGCGGCCGGCAAAAGCCAGATAATTCATATATTCGGCCCCGGAAGCCCGTTCGGCGAGGCGGCGATATTCATGCAGAACCGTTTTCCGGCTTACGCGGAAGCGATGTCGCCGTGCGGATTGGTATATATTAAATTTGAAGAATTTCTTAAATATCTGAAAAAAGACCCGCAGTTCGCTCTTAATATAATAGCGACGCTCTGCGTGAGGTTAAAGGCTTTTTTAAAAACTATCGAAGAGCTTTCGCTGGACGAGGTTTCGACACGGCTAGCCAAATATATTTTAAGCATGGCCAACGAACGTAAAGCCGCGGGATTGTCTTCTGATAAAGCAGTGGTGACGCTTAATATTAAAAAAAACGTGCTCGCCAATCAACTGGGAACTATTCCAGAAACGCTGTCCCGGACGCTCGCTAAATTAAAAAAACAGGGATTGATTATAATCGATAAAAAGACTATAACCGTTCCCAGCATTGAAAAACTCTCCGAAATAGCGGGCTTGTAAAATCTTTATTTTCCCGTTTTAACCGGCCGCGCGACGGCTTTTTAATATTCTTCTTTTAAATTAAGGCTATATTCGCCTTCGTGTTCGGCGGCGAATGTTACCGCGTCAAATTCAGCATAGAATTCAGCGTAGGTTTTATACTTATTCGGAATATTATTCGCCCAGGTCGCATCCAGACGGTTCCATTTGCCATCAAGATAAATCAGGTTCCACTGATGCCCGTCGCCTGAAGGCTTATCGCCGGATTTTCTTTTTACTTCCATTCCGAGCGAACGACACATGGCTGCAAAAAGTTCCGCATAGTCGTTGCATACGCCTTTTCTTCTTATTATAAAATGCGACGGCTGAAATACGGAATTCCAGCTTATATCTAAGTAACCTGGATATATTTCATTGTAATTGGTATATACGAATTTACCATTGGAATCGCCATTGACTAAAAATTCGAATATTTTTTTAGCTTTTTCGGTGTCGGTAGAAAGGCCCTGCGTTATATATTTAGCGTAGTCTCTAACGTATTTATTGCCGCAGTTAACGTTATCGGTGGGCAATAGATACGCGTATGATTGATTAACCGCTTCGAGGTTATTAACGTAAAAAATGAGAGTGCTGTACATTTCGGTTACCGGTGCGTAAGACGGCGAGCGCGGGTACAGGACATCGTTTTTAGAGCGGAAGGCGTAGATGTGCAATTTGCCGGTTTCTTTAAAGTAAATATAACCATCGAAGCGGTTATTTGAATCGACGGGCAGCGAATAAGTGCCAATTGTTTCATTGGCTTCATTTTTAACGGTAAACCAGGTCGAATGGTAATAACGGTCGGTATAGCCCGAATTAAGCGGCTGCGCGGTGCCCGATACGCGCATATAACCTCTTACATTCTGATCGTATTTAACGACGCTGTCGTCAAGCTGTATATCACTTTCGGCTTTCGTGCCGGTAAAGTAATAAACGGACTTGCCTGAAGCCGTGCCGGCGACTACTCCGCCTGAAGCCGCCGCGAGTTCGGGTATTACTAAATCGGTGTAAAGATCGGCCGTGGAAGGTGGTGTGACCGTGTTAACTACGATAACTTTCAATGAAACTTCTAATGAAGTATCGCTGACTAATCCTGTAAATACATATGTTGCGGCTGTTAAAGAATCATATGGCGGCGTGGAATCGGAAGACCATGTAACGCTTTTTGAAATAGTAGAAGAATCGGACATATTCACGCTCACCGTTTCCGGGAAGGTTATCGCCAAAAGCCCGGTGCCGGCATTTACCGTTATATCATCCGGAGCGGAGACTGAAACCGCCGAAGGCTTGAGCGGGGTCACGCCGCCTGCGAGGCCTAGCGCGCCGCCGGAGAAGCCGAGCGTGGTATCATCGTAAACGTTAATAAAATAAGATTCGCCGGCTGTGATTTTCGGATCGGCGTCATTGAGCTGTTGTATTGCGCCGCTATCGTCTCTTACAACCTGGATAAAAGTGCCGGCCGCGGCGCTCCATTTATAAAACCCTTTGATAATAAGAAATTTTTGCATTAAGGCTGAAAAAGATTCTACCGCGGTGCCTGGAGGTATTCCAATCAAATTAAACCCTGTTTTTAAAGACGAATCGGCTACACTGGTTACGGTGGTGCCGGAAATGGTTATAGAAGCGGCGGCGGCGGATTTGACGATATAGCCTTTTCCTGCCGCGAGCGAAGTCAGGCTGCCATCCGACAGACTTAAAAAAGAGCCGGCCGCGGCGCTGAATAAATATGTGTCTTCTATGGTGAGCGGATAATTTTCTTTGAACTGGTCGGGAGTAATTGAAGGAGTGATAGTAAAACTGATGAAATTAAACCCTGGTTTAAGCTGTAAAATCTGGTCTTCAGCGGCTGCCGGCAAGACCAGGGCCGCGGTCAGTAAAAATAAAGCGAAAGTAGTAATAATAATAATATTGTTATTATTGTTATTATTGCTAATGGAACTAATGGAAAAATGCTTTAAAACAGGGTTAGCTGAATACATAATTTCTCCTCTTTATAACTTCTTTAATTTCATAGCCTTGTGATCGTTTGATTAAAAAAATATTAAAATATTTTAGCATAATCGAGTAAAAAAGTCAATTTGAATCGACAATCTATTCTTTATCGAACTCGCCGTTCATTTATAAGACCGCGACGGGGGAA
>DIVV01000137.1 GCA_002423385.1 bacterium UBP16_UBA6123 | reverse complement strand
CAAAAATCCGATAGTTCTCCACTCTTCACTCTCCACTATAAACTATAACCCCCCCGTCGCGGTCTTATAGACTCTTAACGGACTTTTATAAATGAGCGGCAAATTTGATAAAAAAATATATAACTATAAAGTAAAACGAGAATCGAGACGAAAAAATTATCTGCCCAAAAATGAAAGAACCGTCTTGATTTTTGTTGAGAAATTTAAAATATTATGTTATAATAGCCGCCAGGCTTAATTAAACGGTCGGTTATACGGCTGCTGATTTAGTTTTTCGCTGTTTATCACAAACGATTTCTTTAAATTCATCAATAATTAATTTCAATAAATTTTTCTGAAATGAGGACCTATGTTTTCTGAATTCATGGTTTCGGTAGCTCAGGAACCAGTTTTTGTAACGTTTTTAATTCTGTTTACCGGGCTTACTCTGGCAAAAATTAAGATACGCGGCGTATCGGCCGGAAGCGCGTCTATTTTTATGACGGGCTTTATTTTCGGCGTTTACGGCCTGCATTCATCGCATCACGTTACTTCGCTCGGACTGATGATATTCATGTACGCCATAGGAATACACAGCGGCCCCAGTTTTTTTAACTCGCTCGGGCGGCACGGCCTGCCTTATCTAGTCATAGCGCTGAGCGTTTCTTTTTCAACGCTGCTTTTCACATATACGGCTTCAAAAATATTCGGATTTTCCGTTCAGACGGCCCTCGGCCTTTTCACCGGAAATCTTAACAGCTCTTCGAGCGTCGCTATTTTATATGACGGCGGCTGGGGGCAGTCCATGCTTTCATGCTACGGCATAGTCTATCCTCTCGGCCTTTTAAGCGTAGTTTTTTTCGTGCAACTGCTTCCGGCCGTATTTCACAAAAATTTAATAAGAGAGGCCAGGCGCGCCGGCTATAAAAAAAAAGAAAGCCAGCACTATATTATAAGGCGTAAATTTATAGTAGAAAACGAAGCGGCTATAGGCAAAAAAGTCCATGAACTCAATTTCGACGAAAAGCTCGGAGCTCACGTTGCGCGGCTATATCGCGGCGAGCGGACCATGACGATAGTAGATAACGTCAAACTTTTAAAAGACGATATCCTGCTGATCACGGGCGAAGAAAAGCCTTTAGCCAGGGCCGGAAGCGCCATCGGACGCGAAGTTTTCGACGACCTTTCAGTCGATGCGCTTGTAGAATCCAGGCAGATAATAATCAATAATCCTCAACTGCATAACTCGCAACTGGAAGTAATTAATTTTTTGAATAAATACCACGCTATCGTCAATAAAATCTGGCGTAACGGCATCGAATTAACTCCAAAAGGAAATTTCACATTTGAAAACGGCGACACGCTTCTGGTGATGGGCAATCCACGCAATTTAGATAAATTAGAAGTTTATCTCGGAACAAAAAAAGCCATGGCGGGCGAATTCGACCTTTCCTCAATTTCTTTCGGAATGGCTTTAGCCTTCGTTATGAGCAAAATTAAATTGAGCGTTCCCGCCTTAGGCACTCTGACGCTTGGGGTTTCCGGCAGCGCTATTTTGATCGGCATGGTTTTCGGCCAGCTCACATATCTTGGTATATTAAAAAGAAATATGTCCAGCTCGGCCGAATCGATATTAAAAGAATTCGGATTGGGATTATTTCTCGCGGGAATCGGCAGCAGTTCGGGCGCCGGAATAAGCGAACTGAATCCAGCCTTAATACTTCAGCTTCTCCTGTCTTCTTTTTTTATAATGAGCGCCAGCATGCTTTTTGTATTTACGGTGTGCAGGATAGCGCTCAAAATGAATTTTATCAAAAGCCTCGCCTGCGTCTGCGGCGGTTTTAACAGCACCACGGCGATAACCACTCTCACTAACATAATAGGCAGCGAAGAGCCCGTTTCTTTTTTCGCCTCGGCTTATCCGGTATCGCTTTTCGCTATAATATTTTCAAGCCAGATTTTAGCGGTAATTTTACGCTTTTAAAAAAATGAGATGTAATCGAAGTGTAATTAAATAAAAATTATTGCTTTTTTTTATTTGTTGATGTATAATTGCAGCAATGATATATCATCGTAATTAATAAGGAGAGTTAAAATGCTCACTAAAGCTAATTTTTTTATAGCAGTATTAATAGTCCTTTCTATTGTTTTAAAATCAGGCGCGGCATATTGCGAGGTAAAAAACGAAGCCGGACTTTATTACAAAAACCTCGTTCCCGGCAAGACTTCAGCCGACGAAGCCTTTAAAATCATAGGCAAAACTGAAAAAACACGCAAAAACGACGATAACACCGTAAGCCATATCTACAACACTAAAAAAGAAGGATTCCCCAATGAAATAACCGTCAAAGACGGCCAGATCGTCCACATGGCAATAGCTATGGAAGATACCTCCGAATTAAATATTAAACAGGTAATTGAAATACTCGGCGAAGCGAAAAGAAAAGGGTTTTCTTTTTACGCTTTCACTCTACGCGTGGCCGCCTATCCTGAAAAAGGAATGGTTTTTATATATGAAGAAAAAGACGGCGCGGTAATCGAAAAACAGTTCTTCACTCCTCGCACGGCAGCCGAATTCGAAAAAACATTCGGCAAGAATTTTCCTGAAAAATATCCTTACAAAATGTAGCGTCTTCGGGATGTAAATATAAAGTAAAAGATAATAAATAAATAAAATTATAATTATAATTAAGGCCGTTGAAACATATATTTCAACGGCCTTTGAATTTCCTGCTAAAAAATTTATATTATGATAAACTACGCTTGAACTTTTGACGATAATTTTAAAACCCTGTCGTACATAATTATACCCGCCGCTATTGAAACGTTAAAGCAGCCTTTTTCACACGGGATTTTAATTATTTCATGGCATAGCGAGGCCGCTTTTTTGGATATGCCGCCATCTTCCGCGCCGAGAAGATATACCGCGCGGTTTAAATGCCTGTATTCGCGCAAATCAGAAGCGCCTTCGCTGTTTTCAACGCCTATAAGCCGGCAACTGTAAGGCAGGTGGGCATATAAATCCTCGGCATCTTTATAATTGTAAAGAGGTATTCTTTGAAAAGAATTATAAATATCGGTAATATGTTTTTTATAACGCGCGCCGGCGGTAAAAATGAAACCGGCCCCTAAATTTTCGGCGGAGCGCCATAATAATCCAAGATTCTCTACTGTTTTTCCATTTTCTATTCCTATTCCGAAATACATAGTATCGCTTTCCTTCTGTTTTTTTAACGATTATACAACACCACACCTATCCAGGTCAAATATTAATTAAAATTTTAAAAAAAATTTTCGAAATTTTTCGAAATTTCTTTACAATATAACCAAATTGATATATAATTATAAGATTAATTTAAAAACACGATCGTATGAATAAAAAAAGGCGGTTTAAATGAAAAAGCACGTTTTATCAATTATCTTAGCTGCGCTCCTTCTCGCGCCGGCGTTGTTTACGGCCCGCATTGCGCAGGCGGAAGAAACCGATATCAAAAAATGGACCTTCATGGTTTTTATGAACGCCGACAACGATCTCGACGAATTCGGCGTCGAAGACATCAAAGAAATGGAGCGCGCCGGCATAAGCGACGATATCAACGTGATCGTCCAGATAGACCGTTTCAAACTACCCGCCCGCCGTTACGACGTATCGGGCAGAAGTTTTCAATCGACCGCCGACGACTGGGGACTCAAATCGAAAAAAATAACGGAAATAAGCGAAGTCGATATGGGTGATTTTAAAGAATTGGTTAAATTCGTTAAATGGGCTAAAGACGCCTATCCCGCCCAAAATTATATGCTCACCGTCTGGAACCACGGCGCCGGCTGGAAGAAACGCGGAGCTAAAGGCGGTTTCAAGGGCATTTCCTACGACGACGATTCTAACAATCATATCAGCACAAAAGAGCTAGGAGTAGCCGTGACGGCCATACACGGCATATTGGGCAAACCGCTCGATATTTTCGGCATGGACGCCTGCCTTATGCAGATGATCGAAGTCGCCTGCGAATTAAAAGACGGCACGCGCTATATAGTCGCCTCCGAAGAGACCGAACCCGGCGACGGCTGGCCTTACCATCTTATACTCGAACCTCTTTACAAAAACCCTTCGATGGACGTCCGCGATCTGGCTAAAATGATACCTCAGGCTTATTTTCAGAGCTATTTCAACGCGCACGACGAACCCGGCGACTCTCCGTATTCAAGAAAAGATAAAGGCGGAAATCCTTATCAGAAGCGCATTAAGAGCACTACGCTGTCAACCATAGACTGTTCTTATATCGAAGATCTGGTAGGCGCCATAGACAGTTTAAGCGAAACGCTAATTTCGACGGTATCTAAAAACAAAAGCGAATTACAGGCAGTAGCCGCCGCAGTGGCCGGTTGCCAAAAATTTTACGCTTACGACAACGTCGATCTTGGCGATCTTGTCTATTACATGTCGCAAAACACGCGCAATAAAGAGATAAAAGAAGCCGCCGATAAGGTAAAAATGATTTATAAAAAACTTATAGTCGAAAATAAACTTACGGGCGACGCAAAAAAAGACGCAACGGGCCTCGCCATTTATTTTCCGATGGAAACTTTCGAAGAAGCCTATTCCGGCACAAAATTTGCCAACACTCTGTGGGACGAACTTATACAGCTCGTTTTAGCCTCGAACCCTATTTTTGACCCGGATCAAATCGATGACACCAACCTTTAAACACGCTTTTTAAAATTAAAAAAAACGGAGCGCTCATAAATAACTTGACTTTTGATTAAAAATCTGTTAAAATTCTCTTTGCTTAAATTATTTATACTGGAGTACGTTTGAAAATCGGCTATTTTACGGGAAAATAGCTTTGTTGATTAATGTTAATTATTAATTTTGGTCACCGGTCCAACCAGATTGAAAATTATAAAAAACCCGATAATTAAATAACCATAAGGCTTCTGGCATCGAGCTCGTTAAAAAAAAAAATGAGCGTCGGGCGCCGGAATTTTATTATTTTAAAGAATTTTTATTTGTTTTTCAGCTATTTCTAAATAAATTCTCAGTCAATATTGGATAAAAATATTACAATGTAAGGAGTTGTGATTAATGCCCAGGGTTATTCAAAATTACACAACTGGCCAGAACAAATTAAATTTCGGCGCGGACGACAATATTATCGACGTTCCAAATTTAATCGATGTTCAATTATCATCTTATCGTGACTTTCTTCAGGCGCATCGCTCGCCTACCAACCGTTTAAGACAGGGACTCCAGGAAATATTCCTCGATATCTTCCCTATTCAAGATTTTACGGGTAATCTTATACTCGAATTCGTCGAATATAAGCTCGGACTCTCAAGATGCAAAGACTGCCCCGACACAAAGGGCGGCAAAGTAAAAGAATGCGGTTACTACGACTGCACCTACAAAGAAAAAGAATGCACTTTCGCCTCTATCGACGGAGTCGCTTACCGCATTAAATACGATCCGAACGAATGCAAAAAAAGAGACGTCACATACGGCGTTTCACTTTCGATAATAGTTCGCCTCATCAATAAAAGTTCCGGTGAAGTCAAGGAACAGGAAATATTTTTAGCCAACCTTCCCTGCATGACGGCCCGCGGCACCTTCATTATTAATGGCGCGGAACGCGTAGTCGTATCGCAGCTTCACCGCTCTCCCGGCGTTTATTACAAATACGATAAATTAAAAAAACAATACCTGGCTAAAGTAATACCTTATCGCGGCGCCTGGCTTGAATTCGAACTCGACGTTATAAAAGACACCATACACGTCAGAATCGACAGAAAGCGCAAACAGCCCGTCACCGTGCTTTTTAAAGCGCTGGGCTATTCAGTCGAAGAAATACAGGCTTTATTCGCCAATAACGAATATATCGCCAACACTTTAAAATACGATAAAACAAAAAGCCAGTCGGAAGCTCTCGCCGACGTATATTCGAAAATGCGTCCCGGAGAACCTTTCATCGAAGAAAACGCGCACACTCTGCTCAACATGTTATTCTTCGACCCGCGCAAATACGATCTGGCCGACGTTGGCCGTTATAAAATAAACCAGAAGCTGCGCATACGCGATCGCATACTCGCAAAACCCGCGGGCGCGACCATATACGCTCCGGCAACCGGCGAAATAATAGTCGAACCGGGCGATGAAATATCCCGCGACGCGGTTACTCTCATCGAAGACGGCAACGTACCCATAGTTAAACTTATGACCGCCGATGAAGAAATAATCGAAGTATTCAACGAATTCGATTTCGAGGAAATAGTTTTCCGCGATAAAGAAGCGTTCCGTAAATCGCTTATCGGAAAAACCCTCGGCGAAACCATAATCGACCCGAAAACCAACGCCATATTATATACGCCGAAATCCACCATCACGCCTGAAATGGCCTTCAAAATGAACCGCATGAAACTTCAGGCCGTTAAAATAATATCCGTCGACGGCACGCTTACGACCATATCGCGCAGCCAGTACGAAAAACTTTCATTCGAAGAGGAAGAACTCTTAAAGAAAAAAATCGTCGGCCGCGAAATAGTCCGCCCGATAACCTATACCGAAGCCAATTCCAAACACTCCAGAACTATAGAAGCCGGAACGCTTCTTACCAAAGAATTATTCGGTATTTTAAACGACGCTCACGTCGAAACCATATACGTTAAAAAAGGCCGCATACTCACTAAATCCGATATCGTATCCTCGGTACGTTATCTCATCGACCTTTGCAACGGCCTTGGCCACATCGACGATATCGACCATCTCGGCAACCNNAGCTGCTTCAAAACCAGTTCAGAATGAGCCTTATCAGAATGGAACGCGACATAAAAGAAAGAATGACGATCCAGGACGTATCGCAGGTCTCCTCGCAGAGCCTTATAAACGCGCGTCCCGTAGCCGCCATGATAAAAGATTTCTTCGGAACTTCACAGTTGTCGCAGTTCATGGATCAGA
>DIVV01000202.1 GCA_002423385.1 bacterium UBP16_UBA6123 | reverse complement strand
CTTTTCCCCCGTCGCGGTCTTATAACGGCCTTACGGTCTTCTACGGCCTTAAGGGCTTAAGATCTTAAAGTCTTATAAATAAAGGGTGAACAATTTACTTAACAGTTTACTTAGCGTATTTATCCGCGTAATACTTCGCGCCTATTTTATTAAAAATTTCGACGGCGTATTTTTTCTTGACTTCGGCCATATCGGAGAGTCCGTTTAAAAGCATTATATTAGCCTCGTCGATAAGGCAGAGGCCTGTTTCCAGGGGCATATTCATTTTTTCGAAATTAATGAGCGCCTGATTTATAAAACAGGTGGCGCGGTGGTATGTGCCGGAGGCTGTTTCGTAGGAGCAGCGTGCTCTTAATATCATTGATTTTGAAACTATGTCGATTTCGCGGGAGTCGATGAGAATAAGCTCGTTGACTATACTTTGCGCCTGCTGGCTTAACAGGTGCGGCGGCGTGCTGTTTATAAGCCCGCAGGCCGAAAGTATGAGCGGCCTTAAAAATTGGCTTTTTCTGGATATTTCGAAAGATTTAAGGTAATTTTCGCCGGCCGCCGAATTATCGCCAGCCATAAAGTAAACGTCGCCAAGATAAGCGCTGGCATGAGCTATGCCATATAAATCGCCGGTTTCGTTCAATACCGCCATATCTTCTTTAAGCGCTAAAAAGGCGGCGTCCATATTGTTTAAAATGGCATGGATGCGGGCCGTATTACCGTTTAAAATAGCGAGCGCTTTTTTATTGCCGGTGTTAAGGGCGACCTGCATGCTCTGATTAAAAAAAGAAAGCGAAGTTTTATAGGCGCCGAGGTTAAAATGCGTGACGCCGAGTGAAGTTTGAATGCGGCTCTGAGCGAGGATATCGGAAATATCGGAGGATATTTCCATCGCTTTTTCATAATTTAAAATAGCGTCGGGGTACTCGCCGCGGCTGTGGTGAAGCATTCCGATATAATGATAGGTATTGGAAAGCATTTTTTTATTACCGGCCGCCGCGCATAATTCCTCGCATTTTTTAAGATAGGCGAGCGCCTTGCGGAACTCGCCCTGGCGCAGATAAACCGACGAAAGCCCGCGCTGCGCGGAATCTAATTCGAGCCCGCCCGCGTTTTTTTTCATCGCGAGGGTTTTAAGGCTATCGCGGTAGAATATGGAAGCCTTTTCAAGTTCAGAACGGTGGTAGTGCAAAAGCGCTATGAGATTGGTTATTTCGATGCGGCTCCTGGTGTTGGACATCTCGCGGTTTAAAGCCGACATAAAACGCTTGAGCGCGGCGTCTTTATCACCCGAAGCCAGCGCGGGCTTCATTAAATAAATAAAACCGAGCCATTTATCGATTTCAAAAACCGGCGGCCTGAAACTTCCCGCTTTAGAAGTTAAATCTCCGGCAGCGGCTTCGAGTTTGACTAAAATATCGCGCGCCCCGCGGCAGCGGCCCGACAATATTAGTATTTTAGCATGAATCAAGCCTATGGATATTTTTTCGGCGGCCGTCACTTCGCTTCGCGCGTCTTTTTTATTAAAAACGACTATTTCAACGAACCTTACGAGTTTTAAAGCGCGCCGGGCGCTGCCTATAGCGCAAAGAGTGTAGGCGAGCCGTTCGGCGAATACGCAAACCTCGGCGTAGCGGCCGGTTTTCATTCCGTGGTAAATAAGGCGGCCGAGGGCTATATTAGGCAATTCGTAGGCGCAGTCTTTAAAAAAATCGATAATGCGGCAGTTATATTCGAGCGCGGCGCCGGCGGCCGTAATTTTTCGGGCAGTTTCCGAAAGAAGCGGGTGGGCGAAGCTGTAAATTTCGCCATAGGGGCTTTTATAAAAAATACCCGAGTTTGCGAGCCGTTCGAGTTCCGCTTTTACAGAGGCTTCATCGGCTCTCAGGCATACGGATATTTCAGCAGCCCTGAAATCGCCGTGAAAAATAGAAGCCGCCTCGACGATCCCGCGCGCATCCGCGCTTAAGTTTTTAAATAAAAAATCCGCGAAACAGCCGGCGTCAGGGCTTATGAGCGCCCGTTGAATATCGCCGGAACCAATCCCGGCCGCAGCCAAATATTTAGCTGAGGCATTATTATAACTTATGATATTATTTTCCTGCAAAAATTTTAACGCGATTTTAAGGAGCGAGCGCCGTCCGCCGCTTTGACGCGCGATAAAATCGGAGGCCGCCAGGGCGCATGCGGGCGAATCGAAACGGATCAGGGCTATATCGGAAGGTTTCGCGGAGGCGGCCTTAAACTGTCCGAATATCGAATCGTTAAGACCGGCCGCCGCTTTAGCTATAGCCGGACGATCGGCGCCGTAAGATAATATGAATAATATTTTTTTATTTTTAACATTACGGCATATATAATTAATTAAGGCAATACTGTCTTCATCGATCGAGTCGGAATTTTTGATATGGAATATTACGTTATTTTTTTCGGATATATATAAGAGAATATTGAGAAGCTGCTGATAAATTTCCGCATCGAAAGCGGAGGCCGGATCGTGGCGTTTGAAACCGTAAAAACTCGTAATAAGGTCAAACGGATGCGGCGCGCCGGCCCCGCCGCCGGCAATTTTCAGCGCCGCGGCTATTTTATCGACGCGGTTGGGATCGATATGTTCGAAATTATCGAAACGTTCTTTAGCGCAATAAACGGCGTAAAAAAAAGCGCCGCAGGGCACTAAAAAAGGGTAAGGCGAGCCGGCTTCGCCTTCGATATAAAGCGCGCCGGGAAGACTTTCGCAAAAAGCGCGTAACGCGCCCGCCACGGCTGCGCCGTCGTTATCATGTTCTAATAACACCGCCGCCGGCGAATCGTGCGAATCGTAAATAGCCTTAAGATTGGCGTTTAAATCGGGATCGTTAAAAAATACGCTGTCGTTCATCAAAATAATATTAACATAAATATTTCTAATTTTAAAGTAAAATTTATATTTTCCGATAAGAAATATAGTAAATAAAATAATACGGATTTAATATGAATTTAAAATCAACGGGATATAAAATTTTAGTAACGATATTCACAGTGGCGGCTCTTATATCAGGCTGCGCGGAAAGCCGGATCAACTCGGTAACCACCGATTCGCCATACCTCGATGTCGAAAAACCAATGCTCGTAATTAAAAACGAGCACTTCGGCGGCGGCTATACCTTAGAAAACGGCAAACGCGCGTACTTCGCCGGCGGCGAGATCTTTAATTTCGGCAACCAGCCCGCTTATTCGGCGACGATCAGAGTGAGAATCTACGAGAAAAACGGCGGGGCGTATGACGATTACAATATATATTTAGGCGATATCCAGCCCGCGAAATCAGCCGCCTTCGACGAAAAATATGAAGTAATAAGCACATACGGGGATTCAGAAATCAGCCTTACCTACCAGGACGACTCTAAAATAAATACAATGATATTAAAACCGCTCGTTAAAAATATTAACAACCTCGACAAAAATAGTTATTAAAGTTTTTGATTTTTATCCGATATTTAAAGTATAAGTCGAACGCAGACAAAATTTAAAAAAAGGGGATGAAGCGCATGACGATAGAAATATTTTTAAAAGAAAACGGATATTCAGACGTAGAAATCAACCATGAAATAGTTGGAGTTAATATCGCTAAACCTGAAAATTTTGTACGCGGAGTTTTAACTAATTACCTTAGCAAAAATTCAAATTTATAATTTTTTGCTAAAGGTATTTCGCTTTCAGCCGATAATTAATGTTGAACGGCGTAATTAAAAATAAATGAAAAAAGATTAAACTAATATATTAAACTAATAGTTAACATAAAGTTAAACTAAAATCAATAGCAATAGCAATAGGACAACGGTAATGGTTATAACAGGCGAACGTTTCAATGGGTAACAAAAGCATTTTTCAAAGTAAGAATTAAAGTTCTTTTAAAAAATTCGAAGGGTTATTTTAATATCGAATGTAACCGTTTTATATTATGAAAATCGGGTACGCCGGAACGCTTCATAGCGATCCGAGACCGCAAAAATCATACGCAGTATTATTCGAAGCATTAGTCACAGCATTTTATTCGGCGAATCAGTCACAGCATTATTAATTGTAATCGGTTTTAAAATAAAAATTCGAAACTTACATCACGGCAGTTATATTATCAGGCGCATTTACAATTTACATAAATCCATTGAATTAAAGGGGCTCGTAGCGATACGGGCCTTTTTGATTTATGCGCGGCCGGCGGCGTGAACCAACATTAAATTTTATACATATTCTCATATGAGCGTATAAAACTTTTATAATCCATTCCGCGCACCGCACCGGCTTCGATATTTATATCATAACTTTCAATTTCGAAGGGAACGCTGGCTTTTAAATTGATCAGGCCGTATAAAAAGAGATGCTTTAATAATTTAAGCAGGCCGGCTATGGATTTAGCGTCTTTTAATTTAGGCTGCCGGCGGCCGTCCAAACTTTTAACCGCCTCGAATAAATCAGGCAGAGTTTTTATGTTTGTGAGCTTCGATTCTTCATTTAACTGCCGCAGGGCGGAATAAAACTCGCTTAAATCATGTTCTAAATTTTCAGTGACGCGCTCGATCTGTATCTGGCTTAAAATTCTTTTAATTTGCGGCGCGTGAGTTTCACTTCTTAAAAAGACGCAGGCCTTATGCCAGTGAAGAAAAGCGAACTCGCGCATATAATAAAAATCGTTAACCGACAGATCATGAAAATCCGATATAGGAAGGATTATCGAACGCCCTTCCCTGAAGCCTTCTATATCATAAAGGCAGCGAAGCATATTTTTTCTAACTTTAGCCATCTTTTTCAGAAATTCAAAAGCGTCAAATTTCTTTTCTATAATTTTAACGCCTATTTCAACCATGTCTTTTGAAACGCGGTAAAATCTATCGATAAGTTCGCAGCGGTCGGTAATTACAATTAAACCGCGGCGCAGCAGGTCCATAAAATCATATTTTTCACCGGAGGCCGGGTTGAATAAAATAGCGATAGCGCCCGAGCCGCTTAAATCATATAAAAAATCGGCGTCAACGGCGTAAGCCTCCGCGGGCGCTTGAACTTTAGAGACCTCCGATAATTTCAGAACGCCGGCATTAGAAAGCAGCGCCAGACAGCGTGAAGCCGATGATTTAGAAAAAACCGAAGCCGGAAGATAAGTGGATAACTCATCGAGACTGATAATAACCGCGCCTGAACCTATCTGAGTTATAAGCGCTTCTACGAAAGCCGCCTCGCTGTAAAATACTTCCGGCATCTTCAAATGACGCTCAGCCGGACTGATACGGTATTTTAAAATCCCGACGGCCGCCCCTGGCGTAAACTGCGCCGTGCATGATGAAATAATCCTCATGTCCATATCGTTATAATCCGAACCGGCGATATAAATGCAGACATTATCGCCGGCATTGATTGCAATAATATTATCGATAACCCGGGCCGCATTTTCATAAGCTATGCACAACAAAGAAATCTCTTCGATTTCCTGTTTTAATAAAGCCGTTATCCGTTCGTAAATTAATTCATTTAATTCCCGCGGCGCGCATATAATATGAATGCGGCTTTCATCTTTTTCCTTTATTTTTTGAGATACCTTGTAATAAAAATCTTCATAGGAAGCGCACATAATAAATTCGTCAGGATTCGAAACCGATACGATATTTAAAAAATTATCGAAGCGCGATGAAAAAGAAAGCCATTTTTCATAATCAATTACGCTGAAATCGATTGAATTAAAAATGACGCGGCGCTGCTGATAATTAATCAATAAAACTTCCGAATCGCGAATTCCTTTCCGGCAAAAGTTAATTTTATCATATTCGTCAGCTCCGCCGACAATAACTCGCTCTCTTTCGCTTATATAATCATCGTTGAATAATTCCGAACAATATAAAAAATTATCAAAGCGCGATCTATGGCTGTTTGTATCGACGCATATTATAACATGCTTTTTAAATCCGGTATAAAGCGCCATTAAAGCTATAATAAACGCGGCTTTTTCGGATTGAACGCCGTTATCGACGCATAAAGTTTTAATTTTAGGCTCGATTATATTTTCATAAGCCTGCCGCCAGAATTTATAAAAACTCGTTCGAAATTCCGGCAGGAATATATCATGCTTATCTAATATTTCCAGAGCGCCGGCGTTATCGTAACAATCCGCGGGAGAGGGCAAATCTAAAAATTTCAGGCTCTCGCTTTCACCATAAAAAGCGTTGATATATTCGATTTCATTTGAATAAAATTTAATGCGCTCCATATTCATAAAATCAGAGCCGCGGGCGAATACATTTTCGAATAATTCGGTTGAAACTATCATCCAGAAAATATTAGCGTTATATTTGACTATTATATTTTTAAGCATGCTCAATACGGAACGCGCGTGCTCTTTATTTTCATAATGATAATTGACGGCCACGCAGTCTAGATCTACAAGCTCAGCCTCGACGCCCGACGGCAGGTCGATATAGTTATAAACCGCGCCCGGACGCTTTATCGGCATTAGTTCGCACTCGCCCGCGCGACGGCAATTCAAAAAAAATACGGCCGCTTTTTTAGAATTCGATATAAATTTATTTATTATATTCTTGTATCCTGGCTGATTTTCGGATTGTACCAGTATATTAGCGTTCATTGCCGCCGCCTGAAAATATTTTTCGGTTATGTTATATCTTTTAAAAAATTTAAAAAGGCCGGAAATTTTATTTTCATAATATTGTCCGGGGTCTTCTTCGTTAGTAAAGTATATCTTTTTAACCGAACGGTCAAAAATTATTTCAGCGGCGCGGCTTTCATCGGTTAAAACCAGGCCGATCGAAGCGGATTCATATTTAAGACGCGCCTTGATCGAAGAATTAACCAGGCTGGAGGCTATTAAATATTTTTTAGATAATTTAATTAAAGAATTAAGTTGGGCATATTGTCCGCCGCAAATATTTTCAAGCGAGTCTTCGACGGATACCGCCGCGCGGCATATTTTTTTTATTATATCCGGGCCGTCGTAATAATCGAAAAAACCGCCAAAATATTTTTTAACGCTTTTTAATAAGATCGATAGATTTGACAGATTATTCTTACCTTCATCGCCGTCTTCAGACGAATTTTTCCAATCAGATAAAACTTTATCAATTTGAGATCCGGCATAATTTAAAGAAACCGATTCGCTGTAAAAATCACGCGCCGCACGGTAAAAACCCGGCACGCTTAAAAAAAGCTGATCGAAATCGATAAACGCCGCCGGCTTAACGTTCTGGGCGTTTATAAACAGAAAATTGGAAAAAGGCGAAATCATAAAAACCGGGCCTGGTTTATCGTATAATTCCATTAAGTCTTTAATTTTACATATTTTTCTTTCAGCGCAGTTATTATAATCGCAGTCGGCAAAGCAAAATTTAACCCGCCCGCAAAGATTTTCATTAATCGCGGCCCTGGCGCTTCGCGCTAAACGCGAGGCCGAACTCATGGCTAAGACCATCGACAAAATATCGAAGGACTCTCTTTCGTTGGAAACTTCGCCGCTTAAAAGGCCGTTCACTTTTTTAATGCAAAAAATGTCGCTTACATCATTATATTCGAATATTTCGGAATTCAGATAACCTAATTTCTTTAAGATAAATTCCAGTATTTTTTTTATATAGCCGGTCTTTGAGGCTTCGACGAATATATGTATCCCTTTTTTCTCGTCTATTTCAAATTTATTCTCGCGAAGATAGTTATATAAAAATATATCGCCGCATCCGTTTATGAGGGCGCGTTCGCGTTCCTGCGCGGCATCGCCCTTAAAAACATCTATATTTTTAAAATTAATTATAAACGGCCACAGACGGCTCTTATCGTCTTTTGACGAAGCGGACGGCGCATCGCAGGGAATTAAATGAATATAGGAGCCAAAAATCGAAAACTTTCTGCCGCTGGTTTTAAAATATTCATAAAGTCTTAAAATGCCCGAATAATTACCTGCATAAGCGCCATCAGCGGATGAATGCGCATCGACGAATAAAGACGGCATATTGTTTATATTGATACGGCCGAGCAGCCGGATAAGTTCGCAGAACCCGTTTAAAGCCGGATCTATTGAATCGTATTCAAGAGGATTATCGCGGACGCCGATTATATGGCTGTCAGGATTTATAAAATTAAGATGTTTTTCATAAATTACTATTTTATCTTTAAAAATCGCTCGAAGCGCCGAATAATCTTCACTGGAAACGGAGGATGAAACAACGGCGATAGTTTCATCTTCCATGGTTTTTTCGATGAAACTTTTCAGCGCTTCAATATTTTTACATGATTCCGGCAGCCGGTCGTGCTTGATAAAACCTTTAAAAACAGCCGTTTCATCAGCTTTAACGTGTATTATATAAGGCGCCGCGTTGAGCGAGTTAAAAAACATCAAAAAATCAGCGGCCTCGAATTTATCGTTATCTTCCGATACTATATTTTTTATCCTGTGAACGAGCTGCCCCGCCGCATCGTACTTATTAAGCATTATCATAGCTTTAGCCGCAAGCTGCATCATCTGATAATTACTTTGATCGCCGGTTGAGGCGGGTTCGCTCAAAAACAATTCCAGAGTTTCAAGACATTTCGAATAAAGTTTTAATGAATAATAGCATTTAGCGGTGAGCAGCGCCAGATTGAAACGATTATCATCGCCCCGGATATATTCGTCGTTTAAATATATCACGGCTTCATTATATCGGCCGGTTTCGTAAAGAAGCGAAGCCAGGCGAAGGCAGCTCGAAGAATCCTGCCGGTTAACGGCGCAGTAATCGATAAGAATCTTAACGGCCCTCTCGATTTCGTTAAAATGATATTCATATAAATTAGCCAGGTCTAAAAGAGCGCTTTCGTAATAAGCCGTTTGAATTTTATCGGACACGCAGACTTCCGTTATTTTTTCCAGCAGACTGCGGGCCGTTATGAAATCCGATACGCGCATCTTGCAGCAAGCCATTTTATAAAGACACTCAGCCGCAACAAAGGCTTCGCGGCGGTCGTAAGAGGCTTCTTTATAATACTCGAAAGCGCTTTCATACCGCTCCAGGTTAAAATCAGCCTCGGCCGCTATGAATAATATTTCGAATAAAAAATTGCTCAGATCAAAAGCGCTTTCGATAAAACTCTTTATATAAAAAGCGTCCATAATATAAAATTCGAACGGCGGCAGAAGTTTGACTTCTTTTTTCAACGCGCTAAGATTTTCAATTAGTTTTTTCGCTCCTGCCGAGGCTTTTTCAAATTCAGCGGCCTCGAATAAAATTTTAAGGTCGAGCAGTTTAAAATATTGAAATTTATTTTGTTCCCCTGCGTATTGCGCGATATAGCCGTGCGCTTCCGAATAATTTTTATTCTCGTTTGCTATTACGGCCAGAAAAAGCGCCGAATAAGAGCTAAGATGACGCAGCGAAAGGCATTTTATAAATCCCTCGCGCGCTTCTAAAAATTTGGAACGCTTAAAATTTATAGCGGCCGCTAAAAAATTAAGCTCGGCGACAAAAATCCGGCGCTGTTTTAAATCGTGAATTTCAAGACCGCTCTTTAAAATAAGCTCATCGATTAAAACAAGAGCGTCCGCATAACGGCCTTCGTCGAAAGCAACCTTCAGCGAATCTATTTCGGATTGAGTATTTTTATTGGCTAAAAATCTCTCTATAAAATTTACGGTCAGCGAATAAATAGTCTGCACTGTTAATCCTTATAATCCCTTAGAGTATTGCCATGGCGGAACTGATAGTTAATTCTGGACTCCCTCTGGTAATCGGCGTAAAAAGTTCCCCATATACCGTCTGGATTTGATTTAACGCCCTTTTTACACACGCCTTCCATAAAAGTGCGGGTTATTATATTTTTATAAACAAAAAAAGCCGGAGTCGGTAAATAATCGTAAGTATGAGTATTTACTGCGTATGAAAGATTGATCAGCGGCATTTTATGATTAAGCGCCCATCTGTAAACCAGATAAATAAAATCTTCGGCGAATTCATCTATATAAATAACTATAGAATCCCAAAATTCAGCTATTATAGTTCTTTTACGCACCCTGCACATCTTCGAATACTGGTTATACGAAAAAATATCTTTCAGTGAATATATTAAAGCTCCGAATGCGGCGTTTTTACTCTTTATCTTCTGGAATTCACTGAAAAGTTTATAATCCGCTTCGGTTGAAACGCCGTTTTCAAGGACCACGAGCGTCTTCGGTGAAACCTCGGCGGCGCGGGCCGCCATAAGATCGAAACAATCGAGCCACCCTTCAGTCGCAACGGAGTGGGTGAGCTGTTCCTGCAAATCGATAAGCGGTTCGCGCAATACGCAGACGTATTCAGGCTGGATCTCTTCTATTATATTCAGCATGGCCTGCTCGCATTTATAACGCCAGGTAATGAAATTCACTTTTCCAAAAGTTCTGCCCGAGCGGGGTTTAAAAGAATAATCCTCGCCGTACCATTCGCGCACTCCCATAAAAGTTATATAAAGTTTAAACCCGCGGCGCTTTATTAAATTCATCACTTCTTTTATTTCGTTGATACGGGTGATGTTTTTATAAACCCAGTAATCGAGCAGGACCGTCATTTTTACGGTATTAACGCCGATTTTTCGAGCCCAGTCCAGTTCTTTTAAAATATCTTCGCGCTCGCGCCACGCGCTCCAGACGCTGTCAACGCTCATGTAATTCAGAGTTATCGAAAAATCGAAATTATTATTTATAAAAATAGTGTGATCGAGCGAATTGTAAAATAAATAATAAGCCGGTTTGATCAGATTAGTTCTAACCTTTTGAACGGCCGTTATTATGGATTTTAATTTAGAGTATATGCCGAAAAGCTGGACCTTGATTATATCGCGGTCTATTTTACGAACGCCCCATACTTCCTTTACTAAAAACATCATATCTTTTTTTAATAATTCGATATCTTTTTTCAGATCGCGCACGAGTATGGCATACCTTTTACCGTCGAGCCCCTCCGGTATATTGCTTTCTATAAAAGAAACAAGCCCCCACAGATAAAAAAAACCCCATACGTCCATCTTCGATATTTCTTTTTCCGAGGGAAAAAAACTTTTAACGAAATTATCCGAATATTTAGAAGACAGCCATGACAGCTTATAATCGATATCTTCCGCGCCCGCGGCGGCGCGGCATAATGCGCCGGGGGCGAAATACGGCGCGGTAAGAATGAGCGCGGCCGCTAAAAATGATAATATGTTTTTACTCATTTAGCCTTCTTCACCACTCTGTCATAAAAACCGGGGCCTTTCATATTAAGAAGTTTAACGAGCTCGTCGTATTTCGGCCGCATTTTCATAGCGCCGTATATTTTTAAAAGTCCCGCGTAAGCCTCTTCAGAGTTATCGTCGAGTTTAATGACCTTGTTATAATGATAGGCGGCGGAAGTATAATCGGATTTACGCATATAGATGGCCGCTATTCCCAGATGGGCGGTTTTATAGTCGCCGTCGATAAATATGGCTTTATTGTAATAATCGGCGGCGGAAACATAATCACGCTGCAGATAATAAACAAAGGCCGCGTTATTATAAAGCCGGGCGTTCGAAGGGAACTTCGTAATTCCTTCTTTGTACGAATTAAGGGATTCGTTAAGCATTTTAGTTTCGAGAAAAATATTACCCAGATTAATATAAGCCATAGCCATCGCCTCCGGCGGCCCGCTCATTTTAAGAGCTTTTCCGCTGTTTGACAGAGCTTTTTTATAGTCGCGGCACATTATAAGCGAATCTACATATAAATTTAAAAATTCGAGGCCGGCCGGTTGAATTTTTAACAGTTTTTCATATTCGGCGGCCGCTCGTTTATAATCTTTGAGCGCCGTATAGCATCTGGCCGTTAAAAGATAAATATCGGCCGTAACCGGAGCTGATTCCGCCGCCTTTTTTAATAAAGCGACCGCCTCGAGATAACGGCCGCCAGCCATCAGCGAAGCGGCGCCTTCTAAAATACGCGCCGGCGAATCTATTGGCGCGCCGGTCAATACTTCGGCTGTTCCCTGCCTTTCAAGAATTTTAAACGAGGCCGCCATGATTTCGAAATCAGCGGCGGCGGACGAATTCGAATGCGACCTGGGAACCTGCCAGCTTATCTCGAAAAGATCTTCCGATTTTACTTTATAAAGACTTACTTCATATACGGTTTCTTCGGAAATATAATCGATAAATTCGCGGCATATTTTAACTTCGGCGGTTTTCGAACCGTAAGATATGTAATTAAGCCTGTAGTAAGGAAGGGCCGACATTTTTTTTTCAATTTGCCCTACTATATCGCGCAGCGGCTGATCTTTAATAATAAAATACTTACAGACGACTAAAGCCGGCACGAAGCGGTAACCCTGCGTTTTTTTCGGCGTTATGGTAACCGCGCCGCCGCGTTTAGCGCTTAATTCATAACCGGCCGGATAAGTCAAACTGAATCCGTAAAAACCGTTTTCATATAATTTACTTTTAACGCTTATACCCGCCTCCGTCTTAGACTCGCTTAATATAGGCTGGCGGGACTGCGGCGAAGCCAGTGCCGGCGACGGCGGGCGGCAAACAAAAGCGTAAAATATGCCGAGCGTAACCAGCGCGGCAATACGGCCGGCGAAGGCCGCGTTTTTATTTATCATATTAATTCCGCCTTTTTTAATTTATAATTACGGAGGTAATTCTATCAAAAAGTATGCTCGACTGTCAACTTTTTAAGAAGTTATAATTTTTTTCTTGATTAATGAACGAGCATTTGGTATAATCATGTTTTAATGTCATTATACAAAATAATCAAAATAATAATAAGGAGTTAATTATGCTTGTTAATCTTCTCTATTTTCTTCATTTCTTAATCACAGTAGGTCTTATCGTAGTCGTTTTAATGCAGGCCGATAAAGGTTCCGGCCTCTCCGGCGCGTTCGGCGGCGGCGCTTCACAGACTATATTCGGCTCTACGGGCGGCATCGATTTCATCAGTAAAATAACGACCACACTCGCTATTTTATTTATGATCACCTCCCTCGGACTTTGCATAGTTTTAACCCAGCATTCCGAACCCGGTAAAACCAACGTGCGCTCAAATACCCGCGCCGCTGACCACGTTCCCGCCGTCGACTAATTATAATATTTGAGGATAACAAAAAATGAGCAATTTCAAACTGGAATATTCCATAGAATATAACCAAATAAGGGAACGCCGACGCCTTGCAAAAAATATGCTCAACACGAGCGGAGATTTCGCCGCGAGTTTCGTCAATGTAATATCCGCGGTAATAAAGCAAACTTCTTCCGAAAAACTTCCGCAGGACAATGCCGTCGAGCTTTTATCTAAAAGAAACGAGCTTTTTTCAAGGGTGATAACGCCTGAAAACCTTGAAAATGCTATCAGCGAAGTATGCTCCGCCGTCGTTAAAAACGTCGCCAATGTATGCACCATAGCCAATTATTCGTTCGCCGAATATCTTTTCTGGCTTGAATGCGAAGGCGCGGACCTTAAAAAATACCGCACCGGCACCGGCACGGAAGATTCCAGCATCAGGCTCGCCCGCACTATCAGGCGCCGCGCCGAAGAATGTTATAAAGCCGGAAATTTTAATGAAGCCATTAAAATCTTCAAGGAAGCCGACGAAAAATATCCGGGCGATTTCACCGTACATTATCAGCTCGGCCTTATATATTTCTTCGAAAAGCCCGACTTCCCTATCGCTCTGGAATATTTCAGAAAAGCCAGCAAATATTCTCAAAATAAATCGAAACAGGTTTTTATAAACAGCATGATCTTTACCGGACTGCTTTTAAGGCTCTGCGCCCATGCGTCCTCCGACGTTAATATGTTCAGCGAAGCCTATCAGGCCGTCGTGCAGGCATATAATTCCGACCCTTCCAGCGTATTTTCAATTTATGCGCTGGTACAGGCTAATACTTTCAACTCAACCTCTAAAAAAGAATCGCTTAACCTTCTCAAAGATCTAATCAAACGCGAAAAATATTTCACCATTCAAATAATTTACGACAGAGCTTTCGATCCGGTCATAGACGATATTGAATCACTGTATGATTCACTCCTTGGCGATGCGCTGAATTCCGCCGCGCAAACCTTCGCTAAAATAGACGAGCAACTTGAAGAATTATCGAAATCAGTTAAGTTTCTAACAATTCCGGCTAAATTGGCCGCGCTGAAAAAAGATTACGAAGAAATCAGAAAATTAACCGAGCGCAAAAACTGCTTCGACGTCATTATGGCAAGTGAAAAAGCTTCATCGATACTAAACAGTTTAAGCGATTTTCTTACGGAAGTTAAAAAAAATAAAGCGTATTTCGAGGTCCGCGACCTGATTGAAACTCTTTCAAAACGCTTTAACGAAGAATATAAAGAAGCGGTTAAATCCCATACTAAAAAAGAAGAAAAACTTACCGAAATGAAAACGGCTTTAACCGAGGTAAATAAAAGTTATCCAGTAGCGGAAGCGGAACGTACGGTTAAAAAGAAAAATTCCGACGCGGAAGAAATAATACCGGCGACCACAGGCTGGCGGCAGGGAAAGATGTTTCTTTTCATAAAATTCATATCGGGCTGCCTCGCCTTTACCATCTTATGCGCCGCTATTTTCATCGCCTTTTTATTCATGCGCGAACATTTCGAACAGAATATGTGGGTGCTTGTTTCTTTAGTAGTTTTAAATCTGCTTTTCATCCCTATTTACGGAAGCATATTCGCCGAAATTTATTACATAGTAATCGAAAATAAGCGTAAAAATCTTCTAAACGCCATGACCCGCCTCGAAAAAGAAATAGATCTCAATAAAACGCGTATTAGCGATATCGACAGAGGGCTTCGCGAAAAATATTCAAATATCGTTTTGGAGCAAATCAAAGTATCAAAATTCACCGCATCACAGATGCTCGACGCTGGAATAGAAGGCAGTTTTGAAAAAATTAAAACGCTGATGCCCTAATAATCAATAGTTGTAAGGAAATCCCCTGATGCGTGATTTCAATTTAGATCAGTCCGTTGAATATCAAAAAATAAAAGCGACAAGAAAAATTATCGCAAACGCCGTAACCGGAGGGCAGGGTTTTTCAAACCCTGTTTTCGCGGCTATTTCGCTTATAGTCAACAGGCCCGACAATGAATTGGAAATAGTCAACGACTTAACCGCGGTAGCCAAACAAAATCAGCCGGCAGTCGACGAAAAATTAAATAAAGAAATATTATTCATCAATAAAAAAAAAGAAATAATATCGCTTTTACTTCGGCCTGAACTTGTTAACAGCGCATTAAACGAATTCAACGTTAAACTTTCCAAAAATATATACTCGATATACGCCATTTCGAATTTCGCCTTTGCCGATTATATTTTCAGATACGAATGCGAGACCGACGAATTAAAAAAATTCCGCATAGGCGCTAACGAAGATCCTCAGGCCACTCTGGTAAGAAATATCAGGCGCAAAGCTGAAGAAGCTTATAAAAACAATAAATTTGACGAAGCTATTAGTTTTTTTAACGAAGCCAACTTAAAATATCAGGCCGACTTTACCGTTTATTATCAGCTCGGGCTTATTTATTTTTTTGAAAAAGCCAACTTCAAGAGTTCGATGGAGTGCTTCCGTCTCGCGAGCAAATATTCGCACAATAAATATAACTTAACTTTCATACACAGCATGGTTTTTACCGGTTTGCTTCTTAAATTGTACGCGGTCCACCATAAAGACGTTGACATGCTCAACGAGGCCTACCAGGCTATTTATCAGGCATACGCGGCGGACACCGGATACTGTTTTTCAAAATATGCCTTAGCGCAATGCACCGCGGCAATGGGTTCAAGAAACGATCTTATCGCGCAGGCTAATTCTTTAATTAAAAATCTGGTAATGTCGGAAAAACTCTTCGCCATTCAAATTATTCACGATCAGGCTTTTAATTCCTACACGGACGAACTCGACAAGCTGTTTAAAAATTTATATAACGAATTAGCCGGCAATATGACACGGCTTTTCGAAAAAATAGATATAGCGCTCGAGCTGGTTTCGAATAATCAGCAATATCTTACAATTCCGGCCAAAGTAGCCTCGATTAAAATTGAGTATAAAAAAATAACCGAACAAATCAGCAGCAAAAAAACTTTTTTCGATATAGACGCATTTTACGGATTTGCAACGCATATATCCAACGAACTCGAAGACTTAGCCAAAGAAATCGAACGCAATAAAAAATATTCAGAAACACGGGCTATAGTAGAGGCTGCCGTAAAAAACTACAGGGAAGATTTTTTGGAACTTACAAAACATTATATCGAGGTCGATAATAAATTCGCTTTATTGAAAGAGCAATATATTAAACTCGATTCCTATTATCCAAACCCCGAATTCGACGAGTTTATGGCATCGCTTCTTAATACGCACGATTATATACCGAACCTCGAAAAAAAAATATGGCGCGAAAGCGGACTTTTCGTGCTGATTAAAATAATATCGGGCGGTTTTACTTTTTTACTTCTTGTTTTAGTCGTGATAGTGCTTTCAACCTTATTTGCAAAAGGAATCGCCAGCTTCTTCGGCATTACGGGCGTACTGACGGCCCTTGTTTTCATGCCACTTTATTCGACGGTTTTCGCTGAAATTTTTTTTAATGTAATCGAAATAAAAAGAAGGAATTTAATTTCTGATATTAAAAAACTAAAAGTTGAAATAGACGTTAATAAAATTAAAACCAACGAAATAGAAAAGAAAATTTCGGCTAAATACATTACTTTAATTGCCGAGCAGACTCATTTATCGTCTTTTACGAGTGAAAAAATGTTTGAAGCCTGCCTTGCGGGTAATTTCGAACAAATTAAAGCCTTGATTTCATAACCAATAAATTAAAATACTTGAACGGTTATTGACTAATTAAAAATTATAGTAGTAAAAGTCGGTCATAAAACGACCGGTTTGAGAGTGAAAATGGCTAATTTCAGCTTGAATGAATCAATTGAATACCTGCAAATCAAAGAAAGACAGCAGTTTATCAATAAATCTATTTATAATTCTTCGGGCTCAGACATTTTAAACTCGGTTTCATCGATTATCCCCGTCTTTGTAAGCAACATACAAAGACCCGGCGTAGCGCTAATTTCAGCGCCAGGTTCCACCGAAAGCCAGATCAAACGTGACGCGCTTATCAGATCCCTTTTCACCCAGCAATTTTTAGATAATAAAGCCGCATTGCTTAAAACCGAAATTATCCGCGACTACAAACTTCTTTATTCGCTTTCAAATTATTGTTTCGCGCAGTATATTTTTATATTAGATTGCGAAAGCGAAGAACTTAAAAAATACAGATCGCTAAACCAGCCAAACGAAGACTCGCGCCTTAAAATGGCGAGAATACTGCGCCGCAAGGGCGAAGAATCATATAGAAACGGCCAGATAGAAGAAGCTATAAGACAATTTCTCGAATCGGAAGAAAAAAATGAAATAGACTATACCACTCACTATCAGCTCGGGCTGATTAATTTTTTTGAAAAAGCCGACTATAACGAATCATGCAATTATTTTAAAAAGGCCGCTAAATACTCTCAAAATAAATGTAACGCAATTTATATATCCAGCACTATTTTTTTCGGGCTTCTGCTCAGAATATATTCTACCGTAACTCATAACGCCAATTTACTCGAAGAAGCCTACAGCGCGGTAGCACAGGCATATAATGTCGACAACCAGAGCCTGATATGCAACTACGCCCTCGCTCAAACCTGCGCGTCATTAGCCTCGAAACCTTCATACGCCCAGACCGCTAAAGATATTATTAAAAAACTTATTAAAAGCAACGAATTCGTCGCGCTTCAAATGATTTATGACGTGGCATTCGACGGCTTTCTGCCCGTTATAGGCGATGCCATGAATTCGCTTATTAACGAAACTAAAAACTCCGCCATAGATACTTTCAAAGAAATCGACGATTCTTTAGACAGAATATCGCAGATGAGCAAGTATTTAAGCAACGCCCCGAAACTCGCCGCCATAAAAAACGAATACCGCCTTCAGCAGGACCGCATCAGCAACGTTAATTACTTCGAGATGAAAGACATAGAGATGCGTTCAAAAAAAATACTCGAATCTTTTCAGGCGCTTTTTCAGGAAGTGAATGAGAACCGGGCTTATTATCATGTAAGAGAAATAGCCGAAGAAGCGGTTAAAGAATATAAAACCGAAGAAGATAATGCGAAACTGCCGCTGATATCATTAGAAGAAGACCTTAAAAAAGCTATAATCGAATTCGACAAACTTGAAAAAACCTACTCGCCGGACCGCGAAGAAAGCATCGTTAAGAAAAAAAACGTAGTTAAAGGAAAAATCGAAGTAGTAGAACAAAAAGTGAGCGCATCGATAAGCTGGCGAAAGCAAAAAATTTATTTATTTATTAAATCGCTTATAGGATGCCTGTTTTCCGTCGCAGTTATCATTTCGGTTATATGTATATTCATGTTTATGAAAGTCGAAATTATGCCGGTTTCTTATTTCCTCTTTTTTGTTTTTTTTCTTTTCACTCCGCTTTACGGCAGTATCGGCGGCGAAGTTTTTTACTATAACGTCGAAACTAAACGCAAAAAACTCTATGAAAAAGTTGAAAAGCTCGAAAAACTCATCGAAATAAAAAAACCACGCGTAGAAGAGGATATTGAAAAAATAAAAGATAAATACGCGAAATTGATTTCTGAAAAAGCGAAAATATCCCATAACGTGGCGCTTCAGGTATTGGAAGTTTCCATTAAAGGCAATTTCGAACAGATCAAAAAATATATAACCAATTAATCCATCATATATGTAAACGAAACACGGTGGGTGGAATTAAGCGTATCATGATTTCTAAAGCCGTAATCGAGTTTGATATTTTTAAACTCGAAACCGAAGCCGGTTGAAAAACGGGCCGGATAAGTGCTGTAGCCCGCTCTTATTTTAAAATTTCTCGTCAGTTTGAATTCTTCGCCTATATTTATGCTTCCTTTGCCTTCCGTGGATTGTTTGCTGTAATCTAAGCAAAGAGTCAAATTTTCTTTCGGCGCAAAAGCTATTCCGGCCTTATAGGTCTTAGGAACTACTTCATTCATCTTGGGATTATTTAAATTTAAAACTGAAATTCCGGCCGAAAAATTCTTTTCGAAATTAACGATGAAGCCGAAATCCATCGAAAAAGCATTACGATCGGGCGTGTTTTCGATAAAAGCCGAAAGCTGCTTAAGCGTAAGGCCGAAATGATGCGATTCGGTTATGGCGCGCGAAAGGGACATCGCTATTTCTTTTTCAGTATATAAACCGGAACCGAAGCGCGTATAGCCGAAAGACACGGTGCCAAAAGGCATCATGGGCTGGGTAAAATTAAAGTAATCCAGCGCGAGCTCCGACTGGGCGAAAAGCGTTGTGTGCATTGAAGTAAACTCGGCCCTTTTAATCTTTGAAATTCCAGCCGGATTATAAAACAGCCCTTCGCCGTCGTCGGCAAGGCCGCTGTAAGCTCCACCCATCGAACTGGAGCGGACCCCGAGGTTTTTGTCCTCGAATTCGGCCGAAGCCGGCGCCGCGCCGAACGCTATAACGCAAAGCAAAATCAATATTAGTGAATATATCTTTTTGTAATATTCTCTTTTATCCGTCATTGTTTCTCCGGCGCCCGCCGATTAATCCTTTAAATTTTTAGACACCACTATCGTACCCTGATAAGTTTTCGAACTTTTAGCCGCGCTAAGCGATTTTAACTGATAAAGGTAAACGCCGGTTTTTACTATCCGGCCGAAATCGTCCCTGCCGTCCCACTCAGCTTTATTGCGCCCTCCCGAAACTGTCTCGCCGTTTAAAAGCCTTCTTATTAAAACGCCGCGCACGTCGAATATTTTGATAGTGATATTAGAATCGACCGTGGTCGTGTAATTTATAAAAGTGCTGTCGTTCCAGCCATTGCCATTAGGCGAAAACGGGTTAGGCGAAACGAAAATATCCTTTAAATCGAACTCGCTTTTCGACTGATCGTTGACAAGCATATAAAGAGCGAGATCGTTCACCTTAGCGCTTATTTTATTTGAAGAGAGCGTTCCGCCGATTCTTTCATAGGCAAGATGGGCGGTATTATAAAAGTAAATTTTAACGTTTTTCGAATCATCCAGACCGCTGGCCGCTAATTCCGCCGCTGTATATGGTATTTCGACTACTACCGGCTTCTGGAACTTAAAACCGTAAGGCTGAAATTCATACGCTACTTCAAGCGAATGTATGCCGTTCATGTTATCTATTATATTTGTCGGCGGTATTTCACTTTTAATGAGCTTTTTAATGCTGAAAGCAGTATCGGTTTTAACTGCGCCCGCCGGAATTATTAGTTTAGCCTGGTTTTCGCCGCCAACCGTTCCGCCATTAATACCGACGACCGCGGACGCCTTATCGCCTATCTTGATTTTATCATCGAATACATTGACATCGGCTGATGAAGACACAACTACATTTTTGAAAGTAAGATTGACAAATTCAGGATAAACCGCGCCGTAGTCAGAAACACTTTTAAACTTAATACGCGCCGCCTGACCGGCACGACCGGCTGAAGCAGTCTCGTCGATTATTTTAAAACTTATCTTTCCTTCAGATGAATTGACTTCATTGACCTCGCAATAATGAGCGCCGAATATGCTGCCTGACGCTATCTGCGTGCCAGGTCTGACAGGATCAAGGTCTTCTATAGTTAAATATGACGCGTTATAATATAAATCGAACGATAAATTAGATATGCCGGGCGCGTTTTCTATATAAACATCCACATAAAAACTTTCGGCCGGCGCTACGGACTGAACCGGCGTAGTGAGTCTTATTTTCGGCGCGTTGTCAATAACCTTCACCTTATGGGGCGAATCGGGCCCGCCCGTCGGAGAATACGCAGCTTCTTTATTGAAATCGAGTACGCGTATATAATAATCGAGACCTGACAGGCTCATCGATATTCCCGGAATTATAGTTCTGTAAACGCTCGTATTATCTATTTTTTTCATCGGTATAAATGTATAAATACCGCCTACGGCGCTATTGCGATATCCAACTTCGATAATATCGGCCCCGCTGACTTTCGCATATATCATTAAAGGCTGATTTACCACGGCTTCGCTTACCGCTATATGCTCTAAACTAAGCGAAGATGAAGAACTCTGATTTTTAGAGTTGGTCTGGCCGGGCGTTCCGTACTGCTTCGAGCTTTTATAAAAATTATATCTATCCACTTCCGAATCGCCTATCGAATAGACCGTCTGGACGGCTTTTTCAAGCGTCATACCGTCGGCTTTGCCGCCTGATGCGCTGTTATATTCCAATACCGATACTTCGATATCGTCAGCCGTCGTAAACGCTATACGGCCGCCCGACGACGATATGCGGAAATCGCCCGCATCTAAGGCGGTAAAGCCGTCTTTAGCGGTCCATTCGCCGTCTTTATTGCCGTAAATATCGGCGAATGACGCTTCTTCGCGATAGGAAGATTTGATCAGACGCGAAGTCACAACTATAAATGAATAGCCTTCGATTATAGTATTCTGGGTAAAACTATAAGTATGAGCGCCGCATTTAATTTTATGGCCTGATATATCCTTACGCGACGCGGAATTGTTATGCAATTCAATCCATTGAAGGTCGAGCGGGTTTTTAACTATATCCGGCGGCGGATAATACATTATTTCATTTATCTGAACCGGATAAGCTCCGCTGACGACGAATTTCAATTTATAAGTCAGGCGTTCATCGAATTTTTCTTTAAACGTTATAATTTTAGTTCCCGGCACTGAATCTTTAATAAAAATTCTTTTCTGGCCGTATCTTAAAGTCGGTTCTAATTTAGAATAATAATTTATGCCGTCCTCTGAAAACATAGTGCCCTGCGAATCGGAGGTAATGCTTATAATATTTGAGGATACCAACGCGGTTTCGCCGTTAACGTCAACTGCGCGAAGGTTTATTTTTAATTCCGAATCGGCGGCGGCGTATATGATATCACCGCTCTGATCGCAGGTAAGAGCGATTGGAAGGCCGGCCGCTATATTGGGCCTGCCGGGCGTCGGATTTATGAAATTAACAAAATCGGTCTGCGAATTGGTATCGACGCTTTTATCGTTACGGCCGAACGATGAATTCAGAGCGAGATTTTTAATTGAAACGCAGTCGTTGTCATCATATAAAAGCGGCGGCGCCATGTCGATTATATGGCCGCTCGAAACTAATTCTTTCAGCAGCAGCCTGTGCGCTTCATTAACTATGGGGCCGGACGAATAGCAAACCGCGTCTAATATTTTAAGCGCTGAATTTTTAACGGTAAGCGCGCCGAATACCTTTGAAATTCCAGTAGCCGTAGATGAAATATTTATGGTATTAGAGGTTTTTGACACTACCCCGGAGGAAGAAGAATTGAAATTAATAACTATATAATCATTCGTGCGCGCTATTGAATCCTGAGGGCATATATATTTAAAGTTTATGCCGTCAGAGATTTCATAGCCGGCAAGGTCGGTGCCGCCGCCGCCAGAACCGTCGTCAGCCACATATAACTCGATAAAATCGTTATTTGTAGAAGCCGCCTTGAATTCATTTATCAGTATTTTAGCGTTGATACCGAGATTGCCGTTGTATTTAAGAGGCGTCTGGTAATTCATCACCGAAAAATCAGATTTATTGTTACTATCCGCTAAATCAGGAATGCGGGCGACCGAATAGCCGGCCTGTAAAGAGTCTATATCCACGGCGGATTTTCTATCCATGCCCTGCCATTGATTTTTCGAATTAAGATAGGCCATGTTATTATAATTAAGCTCGTAAGTAGAAGCGGCGCAGACGAGCGCGTCGGTTATCTGATCGGACGGGTTTTTTATCACCATCATGAATCCGTCATCGTTTATACCGGTTTTTGCGCTATAAGTATTGAGCGAATTCAACGAAGGAAAAATATCGTCGGCCTGATTTGAATTATATTTTAATAATAGATAATTTCCAGTCTTAATAATAAGCGGGCCGAATGTTTTATCTGAAGTTGTCTGCGCGAGATCGGCTATCTGCCAGCCGTTTAAATCGACGCCGTTGCCGAAGTTGCCGTCATCGCGGCAGTATATTTCGATAAAATCGCCTGCGGCGCCTATTTTAGAAGCGGCCTCGTTTATTAAAAGCGACGGCGAATATGCGTTAGGATTATAAGTTTCACACACCGGACTCGAGGCGATATCGGCGGCTTCTGTATTTATTATCCGCGTCTTGATATTGAATTTATTCAAAGACGACTGGGACGAAGCTATAAACATGGGCGCGCCGAGATTCACCAGCGATATCTGGCCCGTCTTGCCTGAAGTTATCGAACAGCCGGCCACCCTTATCACATATTCTTTATTTTGATAGCCCGCGCCTTCTATCTTATAAATTGCCGCCAGTTGCATTCCTGCGCCTTCGATCACCACGTTTTCGAAATCAGGCGTAAACCTCCAGCTATGCGGAATGGTTATCTGCACTTCATAAATTGAATCCGGGCCGTCATAGGATATTCCGAATGAAATATTTGTGAGCGCGCCCGTTAAAACGCGGGCCGGGCTTATAGAAGCGCTTCCCGGGCCGGGCGCCGTCTGCGCGAAGCAATTTGCCACGGCGCAAAATAAAAACAAAACCGCGGCGGCCGATATTGTAACCGCGCGCAATAAACGCCCGGCGGCCAAAAAAACGGGCCGCAAAACGAAAAGCCGCGCCAGTTTAATTGATTCGCCGCCCGGAGTTTCAATATCTGGTTTTACTTTATTAATTTTAAAATTAGATTTATTATCCGCGTAAATGTTCATTTAATATTCATCCTTTATTAAGAATTATCCGGCCGCAAAGTCAACAGCAAAACCTTATCTATAAAATCATAATTTAGCTTCGAGCCTGAAAACAGAATTTATACTCGATATAAACGACTTTTCGCGTTCCACATTAAAGAAAAAATCCATATCGTCGTTCATTTTATATTTAACTTCCTGCCGCACAGTATTTATTTTAGGGCTCAGAGAATTTTGCTCGACGCTCTGCGAAACCTGCGAGCATAATTTAAATTTAGAGCCCGCCTTTATATCGAGCCGGGCCGCGTTACTTATCTGCCTGCCGCGAAGCGCGCCCGAATCAAAATCATATTCAGGAGTTTTGATATAGTTTTTAAATTCGAGCGAATAAGGCCTATCGGGCCACGCTATTATAACTTTCGCCGAGTCTTCGATTTTGGTGAAATTAACTCCGCGGCTGACCATGCTCGAATCCCACACTTCCCGCTTGACAAGCAGCTTAACGAAATCGACGGGAGTATATTTAGCGCCGAAAAGCGCGCTTTTAAGCTCGGCGCGCGGCTCATAAGCGTAACTGCGCTCTTCGTCACGAAGCGCGGCCTGCGCCGAAACAGAAAGATCGCCGCTGTAATTATAATCGAGCATCATTCTATTTTCAACGGCTTTAGATTCGGCCTCGGCCATATTTTTACGATTCATGTCAATCAGCGAATAGCCCAATGAAAGGTCGCCGTTTATCTTTCTTTTCAGCTTAAAATTAAAGTCGTTATTTTCATCTTTAACCTTCGAATACGAAGTTAAACTGCTGTCATTATATTCGACAAAATACACGTTTTTATTAACCGGAAAGCTGGCCGCCCGAAACGAAAGGCTTTTTAATTCGTCCGCGCCGCCGTTGGAAGTCTGCCGTGACAGGCCGTTTTCAATATTCACCTTAGAGGAGCGCGCATTTAATTTGATATCATTGATTTCGCCGGACGAACTGTTTGCAAAATTAGTGTTCATACTCAGCTTATCGTTGAAATTATATAAAAATTTGCCGAAAACTTTATCTTCATCGCCGGAAACCGTGTTTTGCATAAAATCGTTCGGAGCGGCTTTTGAAACGCCGAAAGTGCCGTTTAATTTATTTAAAGTTTCAGAAGCGCCGCCCGGATGAAGATCGAAGTACAACTCGCTTTTTTTGCCTGTACGGATATAACCGTTGTGATAAGGAGAATAAGCGGGCTCGACGCTCGAAAATTTAAAGTTAGTGTCGAAATGCCGGGCGGTAAACTTAGTGCTCATTGCGACCGCCGCGCCGTCTTTGTCGTCCGCGCCGCCTGAATCGACGGAATCTTTGAACGAGCGTGAGTATTCTAAATTAGTCGTAAGTTTTTCATTCAACTTGAAATCCTGATTCAGGTTAAACTCGGTGCGCGCCCTCGCCGCGACGAAGCTATTTTGAAGCTCCTCCTCGGTGCGCACGAAACCTATTTTAGTAACGCCCAGCTTGCTGATGCCGTTTTCAGAAAATGCGCCGAAAGAATGGCGGTTTAAATTTTCAAAACCCGTCTGCGACGAATATAAAACGTTGATTTCCGCGCCTAGAGGCACTTCTTCATTAAAGGTCAATATTCCATTATCGTAATCTATACCGTAATCCATATTGCGATTTTTAAGTACCGCGTCGATATAAACCCGATCAGACTGAGGTATAAGCCTTTCGCCGGAAAGTTTAAAAGGCCCCATGCGGCCTTCGCCCATAAAAACGTCTTTTTCAGGCCGCCCGTTTTCAAAGGCGTAAAGCAGAGTCAGATTATTGTCTTTATTGGAGTTCAGCTCGTTAAAATTAGCCATAAATCCGCGCATTTTCTTTTCATTAAGGCCGAAACGGGTTACGGGCGCAAAATTGATATCGCCTAAAACCATATTCATTTTTTTATCATTATATTCAAAGTACATTTTTTCGACCTTATCAGTGAGCGAATCGTCAATTTTAAGGTCGGTGACTAACTTTTCATTAATATTTCCCTTGAGATTGATCTTTAAGTTTTGATCGACGCGGTTATTTTCAACCACGTTATTCGACATTTTATAAGATATTACTTTACTTCCGTCGAGCGCGAGACCGTCGCTGATTTCAAGGGCAAAAATCCCGGACGGACCGGGCGCGAAAAATAGCGCGGCGGCGCAGACGATAAGCACAAACGCTGATTTTATAATATTTATGCGGTTTATAAGCGAAAAACACACTTCCATATCACATATATCGGTTTTTAAATTGATATCATTATAGCGGTCGCGTCATAATATATTATATAATATAACAAAGAAGTGAAAATACCTTGACTTTATATCAGCTATCAAGTATAATTATTTTATATTTTAATATAAAATTCTGACGATTGTCACGGAGGTAAAAGCATGGCCGGCATAGCTGAAGATTTTCTCAGATCGCATAAACAAAAAATAGATAAAATGCAGCAAAAAACAGTCGAGCTTAAAAGAACTTTCGACGATTCCCGCAAGCAGTACGAAAGTAAGTTAGACGAGATGCTCTCGGAAGATAAAGTAAAAAATATGGCCAAAACCGGCAAAAAATTTAACGTTGGCGAGTTAAAGGCGCTCGACAACGCCATAGTCCAGGGGCAGGAATACCAGCACGACATGCAGGATTTAATAGAAGAACTGACCGGCGAGCTCGAAAACCTCGGACGCAAAGTAGCTACATCAAAAGATTTCCAGGGCCTCGAAAAATTCTGGTTCATGATAGGCGCTGCGAAGTGGGCCAATGCAAGCAGGCTCGACCGTATTAAAAACCAGAATATAGCCGGCTCCATGCAGACGGTTTTAGCTTACGCGAACGGCACGGTAGAATCGCTCAACCAGCAGATAGCTAAAAACGCCGAAATGTATTCGGCCCTTACGCAAAAAGAAAAGGTAATAGTCGAAAAATTAAACGACAATCAACCTAAATACGAACACTGGCGCGAAGAAGTCAAGCGCATATCCCGCGAGATCGAAGATATCGACAGGCGCCTGCGCGAAGCGAACGAAACCGAACGTCCTAAACTCGAAGAAGCAAAGACAAACCTCGGCCGTGAACTCGACCAGGCTAAATTAAACGAAACCAGCTATTTTGAAATAGTTAAAAACGCTTCCGAGGCAATTAATCTTGTCCGCCACCACGCGCGCGGTTTTTATCAGGCTATAGACGCGCTCACGCAATCAAAAATCAAAACGGCCGAAAAAATCGACAATTTAAAAGAAGTTTTCACCGGCATATACCAGATCATGGAAACAGCCCTCGAAATAAAAGGCTTTTCAAGAATCGACTCCACTCTCAATTATTTAGCCGACAAAACGACCGAAACCATGAATATCCAGATAGAAGGCATTCTTGACGAAACTATGGCGCGCAACGAAAAGAAAGTCATCGACGACGATAAAATGATGAAATACATGGAACATCTCGGCAAGGTTATCGGCGATTTCACCGATGGAATGAAAAAACAACAGGATAAATACTCGAATAAAGAATAACTGTATAGCAATATAAACCTTAAAATATAAAGTGTAAAGTGTAACTGTATGTATAATTTCACCAGTCAAATCACTAATAATACGGCGGTTTACTCGCCTTCAAACAGCGGAGCGTGCAGCGACTGGGTCGAACTCGGCCTTAATTTAAGTGTTTTCGGCCGCGATATCGACGCCATAAAATGTTTCGAGCGCGCACTGGATATAGATTCTAACAATCAGGCCGCACTCGATTATAAAAATATGTGCGTCGAAAAACTTAACAATCCCGATTTGTGCTCCCATCTTGAATGCGACACGCAATACGCTGACCTGGCTTATATGAAAGGCGTGGTACTCTCCGAAATAGGTGAATACACAGAAGCGTTATATTGCTTCGAGCGCGCCGTAAAATGCGACAGTTCGTTCACTAACGCCATCTTCCAAAAAGGACTCGTGCTGTCTAAAATCAATAGATGCGTCGAAGCTATAAGCTGTTTTAACGCCGCCCTGGCGCTCGCGCCGGATGACGTTGAAATATTACACGAAAAAGGCGCGACTCTCATAAAAACCGGCCGCAACGAAGAAGCTATAAAATGCTATGACCAGGCCATCGAAATTAAATCCGACGACCTTTACGCCTGGCTAAAAAAAGGACACGCGCTTCATAAATGCACAAATTACCTGCAAGCCGTCAAATGTTACGACCGCGCGCTTTCAATCGATAACCGCAGCAGAATGGCCTGGCATTTAAGAGGGCTCGCGCTG
>DIVV01000221.1 GCA_002423385.1 bacterium UBP16_UBA6123 | reverse complement strand
GTTGTGAAGCTATTATAACACAGCTCGTTTTCTGTGTCAAGCTTTTTTTAAAATAATTTTATTTTTATTGTTTTTTTCTTTAATATTGTTGTTTAACAGGCGTTTATATGTTATAATTATACAAAATTAAACAATGGGAGCATATTTATGTTAAAAAATCACCCGATGCGCGTTAAAATAATCGATGTAGACCGCAAAATAGCTAACGTAAAAGCTACACAGGCTTTCGAGCATCACGAAATGTCCGGTGAAAGCGAACAGCGCTGCCGCGAAATTCTTTTCGGCTCAACCACCAGCGAAGCCGAAATCAAAAAAATTCTAGCTTCCTATAATATAGTCAATCTAAATGGAAATAAAACTAATTAATAATGTCAAAATACTGTTATAAAGATTCTGACGTCTTAATAAATTATTACAACGTCCGCGATCGTTCTCTTTTAAACCGCATCGAGCGCGATATCACCGACCTGAAACTTACCGAACTTCAAATCAAGCCCGTGAAAGGCAATTTTAATCTTACCCACCTCAAAGCTATTCATAAGTTCATATTTGGCGATATCTATCCGTTTGCAGGCAAAATCAGAACCGAAGATATTTTCAAAGGCGCCACCATGTTCGCCAAATACTATCTTATCAACGATAAACTCAAATCGCTTTTCTCAGAACTTTCGGCCGAACAATATTTAAAAGTCCTCGAGCGCGGCCGGTTCGCCTCGCGTATCGCTTTTTATATGGCCGAATTAAATATGCTGCATCCCTTCTGTGAGGGCAACGGCCGGGCCATCAGAGAATTTATCCGTTCGCTCGCGCTAAACGCCGGATATGAAATTAATTGGTACAAACTCGACAAAAACCAGCTATTAACAGCCATGAAAGCCTCCGCCATCTTTGGCAACGAAAGCCTCGAGCGCCTGCTCGAACACGCGCTCGAAAAAGATAAATATCCTCTTTAAGGAGAAGCTATGAAAAACCTTTTTTATTACGATTTAACCAAAATTATAGCAGCCGCAATTTTCGGCATTTTCATTTTTATCGCCGGCATCGGCTTCGCGGCGCCGGCTCTTGCCGACAGCGAAGACGACGACATCGAAAACTATCAAAAACAAACGCAGGATTCGCAAAACAATATAAACGAAAAAGTGAAAAAAGAACTCGAATCTAAAGGCATCAAGCTCGACGATCCGGCCGCGGTATCCAACGTTATGAAACAATTCCAGAACGCTTCGGGGGTAAGCGAAGAATCAGCTACCAGCGGAGTTTATTGGTTTTTCATGATATTTATCAGCGTCGTCGGAATGGGTTTCTTTTCCGTCGGCAAAAGAAACGAAGACGCCTATTTTATGATTTCAGGGGCCGTTATGATGGTTTATCCATACTTTGTTTCTGGCACTTTTGCGCTGGTCGCCATAGGTATTTTTCTTACCGCCGCGCCTTTCTTTTTAAGATATTACTCGGCGGGCGGCAGATAAAAAAATACACTTTCTCATTTTGTGCGGACCGGCCATACGGCCGATGCCTCAAAAAAAACATTGCCAGCCAACTGTTTTACACATAAAACAAAAAGAAATTAAAAAATCCCCGCTTATAAAAGCGAGGATTTTTTTATCTATTTATGGTTTTATTAAATATTATCTGCGGTATTCAACGGCCTCGAAACCTTCCGCCGCCGCTTCTCCGCCATCAACTGACAGATTGACTTTAACGAGTTTGCCTTTAAACTTCGCAAACTCGATAAGAGCTTTTTCTTCGCTTAAATTATGCCTGATCTTTATTTCTTTTTTAACTCCAAAATCCTCTATAAAAAGCGATCCGTTAGCATAAGCCCTGGCGACGCCTCTTAAAAACGGAGCTCCGGCAGGCGGTTTCGAACCTTCCGTCGCAGGTGAATTTGAGCCTTCCGGCTTCGGAGCGCTTGAAACGAATGCTCCATTTTCCGGCGCGAGAGCGCGGATAGTTCTTATATTAAAATAATGAGTGGGCGTATCGACGCTCATCTGATAAGAAGCGTCGCTCATGTGGAAAGAACCGAATAAAGCGATTTTACCAAATCCGGTATTCGACTTTGAGCCGTCCAAAACCACGCCGACCGGTATTTCGCTGCCAGGCAGCGACGTTACTACCTGATAGGTAAAGCCTTTCTTTTTAAGTTCCGTTTCATTTATCTTGACGCATGACGGCGCTTCTCCAAAGATCCTGGCGTTATTGCCGGCGAATATGTAATCGTTCTTGCGAACTTCGAACTCTACCGGTTTTCCGCCGCTGGTCTTAAATTCGGGATGAGGTTCGAAACTTGCCGGTATGCTCAATTCTTTTAACAAATCGTTCAGGCCTGCGTTATCGCCCCAGTTCGAGTCGGGCCCTTTAGCGTGCAGTAAAAGCGCGCGGCCTTTTTTAAGATGGTTGATAAGCGCGACGACTTCTTCGGGCGCCAATTTCATTCCGGCTTTAGGAGCATTAATCGCCACTACGTCAACTTTAGCCAAATCGCGATCGGAAAACGCATATTTGGAACGGGTAAAGAAAATGCCATCTTCGCCTACCGCGTTTTTAAGCATTTTAATACGGTTGTTATAGTCGTTTTCGTGAAAACTGTCTATATAAAACATGATAGGAAGCCCGACCATTATCGAATTAAATCCTGTAATATCGGCCGTCGAATCCTGCGCGCATTTAACGGTGGTATATAAAACGAACATCTGGCGGTCGTCTTTTTTAAAGGGAACCATCAGACGGAGTTTTTCGCCTGCCGCAATTTTTTCGACCTTCATTGAATAAAATTTCAGCTTGTCTTCGAACGGCCTGTTTTTATAAAAATCGATTATGACGTTAGAAAACTCTTTATCGCTCTGATTGGTTAATACGAGCGGAAACTCTTTCTGTTCGCCAGGATTGGCGCTTAATTTTCCGCCTTCATAGTAAAATTTCAGTTTGATCGGATACTGCTCGGGTTTTTTATTCAATAAAAAGCACATCGTGTTAATGGCGAGCTGGCGGTGATCGGCCTCTAAAAGATTGTAACCGTCAACGAGCTGCTGGCTGCCTTTATCGCCCGTTCCATCGTCAAATGGAGAGCTGTCGCCGAAAGCGACGATACGGCCCGCGCCGTAGTTGGCCGAAGCGATATAAGCGCCGCCGCCGTTATTCGGCGATAAAAATATATGGCCGCGGGCCATGGAAGGATCTAAAATTTCAAGTACAGTGCCGCCCCATGTGCCGCAATACTTAACTTTATAAGTAATATCGTCCTGCTCGAGCTTTCCGCGAACCGGCATTTCTTTTTTAACCCATTGATCAGCAAATTTGAGGCCGAACGGAGAGCAAAAATTATTAAATATTTTAACGGCGTCCCAGCCATCGTTATTGCGGTCGGCGCCGGAGTGATCGGCTATCATGTAAAGGCCGCCGCCGGATTTAACGTATTCGACGATAGCCTGTTCTTCGTCCGGGGCGAATTTAGTGTTAGGCTCAGGCAATATAAAAGCGTCGTATTTTTTTAAGTAATCCAGCGTTATTTTCTGGTTTTTATTTTCATCTACACTGTAGCCCATGGCTTTTATGGTATCGGCAAAATCCGAATAACCGCCGCTTATCGTCCAGTTGGCGTTTCCAATACTTTCCGCGTGCGCATTATCGAAAAGAACCGCTTTACTTTCAGCCGCCGAAGCCGCTACGGAGACGCTCATCAACACCATTAAACAAATAAGAGCTATAAAGCCTTTTTTTAACCCGGTAAAGTTTGTCATCTACAATCCTCCTGTTATATCGATACAATTACTACGCTTATAAACTAAACCATAATAAATACCATAATAGCATATTTAACAAAAAGGATAATTAAAATAACGCAATTACCAATCAGCTATTTTAATTATCCACCATGATTATAATACTAATATCGTATAAAGTCAATCGGTATTTTTCTTTTGATTAAACAGCTCAAAAACTCCGTTTAATCCCTTGTTTTTTTCAATTTCCGTTATTTTTTTAAAACCATCGCCATAGATATCCGTTCTCATTTCAATAAGTTTGGCCCCTTTTTCATCGCCGATTTTTGTGAGCATTTTATGCCTGATCCACTCCGCGAACCCTTCATCGATTAGCGTATCGTCAAAATCGCTGACGCGCTCATGCACATAAGCATGCGCGTATTCGTGCGCCAGAACGCCTATCAATAAATTTTTCGGAAGGTTCTTCTGCACGAAAATATCGAATTGATTTCCACAACGCGAAAATATTCCAAGTGGAATAACGCCTTTATCGGCGGTAGGAGTCTTTTCGCCAAGTTCCTTCATCTGGCTTATTTCCTTGAAACTGATTTCATTTACCGCTCCAATGCCCATACGATATTCTTCCACCAAAAAGCCCGACACGGCCGCATAATGCTCCCTTACAGTCTGGATATCCTTGACCGCCGTCGATTCGCAATCCGGACATATTTTACGGCCGTCGGTTAGCCTCACCGGATTAGCGCCGGTAGGAAGCCCGCACACATCACACTTATCAGTATTCTGCTGACAGTCGGGACAGTAAACCTGTTCGGCTATCTCATATTTATAACTCAGTTTGAAAATATATTTAGAACAGCCGTGACATTTTTTTAATCCCGTAAAACAATTCGGACAGACCTCTTTACCCTGCAACGCGATTAAATTACTGTCGGGCACCCCGCACACAAAACATTTATGATAATTTTTAATACAATCGTCACAAACGTAAATCACGGCGTTATTCTTTTTATCCTGATAATGAGTGTAGGACGATAAAATAGATATTTTACATATCTTGCACACTGGAGCGGCTTTCGCCTTTAAAGCGCAATTTTGACAGAGCCGCCTTCCGCCGTCTTCTATCAATGAAGCGCAAGGCATCTTACACAACTGGCAGGACGGCGATTTCCGTTTACATTCGTCGCAAATATAAGAAACCTTCCCATTAACCGGATCGGAATATTTAACATATGCGCCCAATATATTCAAGTTACATATATCGCAAACCGGACTGTCTTTATAGTGCTGATGGCATTTATTGCATATATCTTTTCCGCCGAACTTATGCGCCGTTTTCATAAAACCGCCGCATGTTTCGCAGCGCGGCGCGTTTTGATGACAGCCTTCACAGATAATAGTTTCAAATTTATCGGATTCAGGGTCCTTAGATTTATAATATTTACCGGTGATTTCATTTCCACATATATCGCAGAGCAAAGTTTCAGAAGCATTTGCCGCGAGCGGATAAGCCGTAAATATATTTAAAAAGCAAAACACAGTTATTAAAGTAATTATTAAAGAAAATATATCCAACTTCAATATCACACGAAAAGCCGCTGCTGATATATTCAAAAAATGCCTCCATGATTAAACAATCGATATTTTATAACCGCTGTTCATTATATTACAGCGCGTCTTTTTTTTCAAGCCTTTTACAATATTTTTATAAAACGATTGACAACCCGGCGCGCTTAGTTTATGATAGTCGTCGATGAAATGTTATATTTTAATTAATTCGGGCCGCGGTAAAAAATTCAGAAATTTAGTGATAGGCCGGATTATAAAAGCCCGTCAAAATAATAAAAATAAGGTTAAACTCATCTGCGCCGACTCGGGGGCGCATCTGATTTACCCTGAAATATCTTCCGATTATTTAATAGGCGATTTAGATTCGATATCGCCTGAAATTCTTCAAATAATCAATAAATCTAAAACACGCATCATTAAATATCCACGCGAAAAAGACTTCACGGATTTTCATCTCGCCCTCACATTCGCGCTGTCGTTAAAACCGGCCATAGACGAAATAACCGTATTCGGCGGCCTGTCCGGCCGGCTGGACCAGACGCTCGCAAATATTTACACTGCGGCCTGTTTTTCAATGGAACACGGCATAAAAATATCCATTCATGAAAATAATACCAGCCTTTATCTTCTCAACAGCCATTTCAAAAAACTTAAGCTGACCGACGAAATCAAATCAGGTGACACAGTTTCGCTTCGTCCTCTATTTTACGATACAACCGTAAAATCCGCCAGCGGCTTAAAGTATGGCCTGATAAACGACACGCTGCGCGCCGCCGACACCCGCGGCGTATCCAATGAAGTCATCGCGGATAAAATATCGCTCGAAATACGTTCAGGAGAGCTTATTTTAATTCACATTAAAAAAGGATAAACGCCAAACGCGCTTATCCTTTTTATTATTTGTTATGATCTACTTTATTTTCCGGTTTAATATCCTTCGAGCTGCAAGTCGTTTAATATAGCGTTGGCTATTTTAGAAACGGCCGATTCGCCTTCGGTGATATCGGTGCTCTTAGCTTTTTCTATGTGCAGCTTGGCGTTTTTATTATCGCCGGTGTAATAATAAGCGATCCCTATTAAAGCATGCGCCTGCGCACTGGAAATATCAAGACGGTATTCCGAAATATACTGCTGATCAGGATTATGAATATTTATCGCCTTTAAAAGCTCGACCGCGTTTTTATAATCGTTTTCTTTGCCGCGCGACAAAAGAACTCCGGCCATGCCTAAGTTGGCGTCATTAGAAGTTCCTTTAACCTTTTCAAAATAAGCGATCGATTTTTCAGTGTCGTTGATCTGCGCGTAAGACCATGCCAGCCCCGTATGGGACGATACTTCCTCCGCTTTATTTGGAGTTTGTTCAAGCACCTGGCGGAATGCAAGAATGGCGTTTTCGTTATCGCCCGTGCGTACATACTGCCAGGCGTTTTCAAGGTTCTGGTCGAGTTTCGGCGAAACGCCGAGAATCCCGCCGCCGCCCGCCGCGCAGCCAAGCGCGAGCATGCTCATAGATAATATAAAAAACAATAGCACTTTAAACCGCCCGTTGTTTTTAATAAGCCGCCTGCGCTGCAAAATATTGCCGAACGCGCCGGTAGTGAAATTAAAATTATCTTCGTTTAAATTTATCTTCACGCAATTCCTCCAAAACTATCTTATAACCGCAATTTTACCATATTTTGCCTTCAAGCCGTTAACGTCTTCGACTGAAAAATAATAAATCCCGTTAGCGGCCGCTTCATAAGACGAATTCAATAAATTCCATTTATAGCTTCTGCCGTTTATACTATCGGCATTAAATACGCAATTCGAATATATATCGTATATTTTTATTTGATAAGGCGCGCTTCCGCCATGCCATGTAATATTTGCAAAACCCGCCGCCGGGTTCGGCGACGAATAAAGGCTGGTGATATCCGCCGATACGCTTCCTGCAAGATAGTTTATTTTATATTCAGCCGCATTCGAAGCGTTGTCATAAACCGTAACCGAAAGGTCCTGCGCGCCTTCACAATTGCTTATTCTTATTATTCCCTCATCTTCAAAATATTTAAAACCGCCCGAAGCCACGGCGCCGTTAAGCCTTATTTCGGAGGCGCTCACGCCTGAGCCGCCGTCTTCGACCTTCAAATCGATATAATCTTTGCCACGACGGTACTGACTTATTTTGGGAGGCGCGTCGTCGAACATTAAAAAATACTCGCCGCTGGATTCGACTGAAGCGGCTATGGTATTTGCGTCTTTAAGGACCGCTCCGCAAAAACGGTAACCTGACCGCTTAGACGGATCAGCCGCGTATATGCCGATCTGAGCGCTCGAAACATTCGAAGGCGTTATGTCTTTAAATAAAAAGTTTACTTCAGCGTTTTTATATGCGTTTTTAGGAATATTATCATAACTTCTTACGCCGCTTAAATATTTAAGCTCGCTCTCCGTGGCTCCCGCAGACGAAACCACGGGCGCATCCGAGGCGTCAAGCGCGACGACCATCATCGAAGGCGGCTTCGCCTCTAATGCCGCAGACTCGCCCCAGTCGGTTCTGGCGGCAAAATAGCCCCGGCCGTTATCAAATGATATCATATTTAAAACGCGGTTTTGAAGTTTTCTTATTTCAAACGAAGTTTTGATGGTGCCGCTCATTTCGTTTTCATCCTCGCCCGTTACGGCCACCTCAAAGATTCCGCTGTAAACGATATGGTAAGTTCCGGTATATAAATTTTTCTGAGCGTAATTCATAGTCACCTTCTGGTCCGCCCCGCCGCTGCGCTTAACTATTACCTGCGGCTTGCTGACGCTTTTGACCGTTATATAAATATCGTCAGCCAAAATCGGGTTCGGATAAATTCCTACCTTCGGCCCCGCGAATCCCGCCGCATATCGAAAAACAGTCGGACCGCGCTCGTCCGTATAGGCCGGCACCATTAAAACGCTGTTATAATTAATTCCGAACTCGCCAAGATCGAAAAATCCTTTATTATCGCCGTTCAAAACTATATTTTTAACCACGATCGAACCGTCTTTATAAAAAATACATACCCGCGGGTAAAAAGAGCCGTACTGCGCCCCGGAAAATTCCAGTACGTGCGATTTAGCAGGCGCATATTTAAATAAAATATAATTAGCGGCCCAGTAATTCAAATTAAACGAACGCTCACGGACCGGATAACCCGTATGCGTCTGCAGCGCTTCGATATTAACCGTAAATTCACTATATTTATACTTGGAATATCCTTTCGGATTGATATAGTTTGTTAAAACCCAGTCAGCGAATATGTCCTTGAATTTAACATCGGGATAACCGGCCGCGGCTAATGCGTATTCGATGGTGCGGGTGCCCTTATCGCCGCTTCTTGTCATATTTCTCATAAAATTCTGACGTTCGATTTCCGTCGAACCGCCATACTGCTCGAATAAATATCTAACAAAAAGAAACGACGCGCCGTAATGGGCGAGCGCCTCGTTATTATAATCAAAAGGAATCAGATTGATTCCTGGATTTTTTTGAAAAGCGTCTATTTTATCCTGCAGCATACGATTTCCAGTTATATAAGCGGCGTTATCGGCCATGCCTTCCTGCACCCATACTTCTTCGAGCGGGTTCTGATTATATGAAATCATGTGCCAGAACTCGTGAGCGAGCGTGTGCATGAACGTCGGATTGGCCGGAATGTAATCGTAGCCGTTCATATAAAACATTTCACGCTGATTGGAACGAAGCCCTACCGTCTGCGCCTGCGAATCGGGCAGTTCGTCGGTCGGATCAAAATAACCGATTATCGGATTGCTGCTGCTGTAAAGCCTTGTTACTAATATTGTTATTCTGACGTCGTTATCGATGCCGGGACTATTTTCCTGGCCGAAATATGCGGTCTCGACCGGATAGTAAGAATTATCGAAAGTGCTTGCTATAGAGTCTATTTGAAGCTGGGTTATCAAATTACCCGTCCACAGGATATCGGCTACGTAAATATAACAATGGCCGCCGACTTTTCTTAACGTACTGGCGACCGAATCATAACGGCCGTAAGCGAAATTATATACGAAAAAAGAACGCTGATCGCCTAACAGATCACGATTCGGCGCGGCAGGAGCTGCATTTTTAGCCGAGTTCAATTTGGCGGCCGCCTGATTTTGCACAAACAGAGGAGTCACTTTCGCCCGAATGCTTTCAATATCGGGGCGCCCCATTATCCCGCCCTGCGAAGCGTTAGAATATCCAGTCCAGAAGGCGATTACACATAAAATAATCAGCGATAATAAAACGATTTTATTGGCAATAATTAATCTATTCATTAAATATATCCCCCGAAAAATATTAATACTTCATTTTTACTTATCGGATATATTTAACGAAATTCAAGCGTATTTTTATCTGAAACTTTTATAAATAGACGCATTATCGAATAAAACACCCTGCGGCGGATATCAAAAATCAGACTATTGCTGATTTTTGAATTTCGGCCATTATAATGGCGCGCGCTTCATCGATGCTGATCTTATTGGCGGATGCAAAATTTTTCAGATCTTCAAATTCGGGTTTTAAACGAATTGCCGTGCCTTTTAGATAAGAAATTTTAAAAGCTACACTCTGGCCCGAAGGCGAATTATAAACGACGGACTTCCTTTTTAAAATAAGACGGGGCGAGCGCTGAACGCGCAAGCCTATCGTAGTGGCCGAATTAAATATTATTTCAGCCATCTTCGAGGTAAGCTCTATTTTTGAGATAACAGCCAGCTCAAAAGCCGGACGGCCTTTTTTCATAAGAATCTGACTCACGCAAACATCCAGCGCGCCTGCGGCCATAAGATTTGAGATAAGCGGCTCGAAAAATTCGGGCGCCATATCGTCGATATTTGCCTTCAATATATCTACTTCGTCGCTCTGACAATCTAATTCGCGCGCGGCTGCGATAACGCTTAAATCGCCGGCGCCCGCTTCAGCGGAGTTTTTTTTTTCACCCGTCATAATTCTTAAGACATTAGGGTGCTCGAAATCGTAATAACCTGCGCCATAGCCAATTTTTTCAAGAATAAAATCCGGCGGGAGATCGTCGGCGGGATCGCAAAGCGTTTTAATAATGGCCGCGCCAGTGGGCGTTACTAACTCTTTTTCAACCGCGCTTTTAGTTAGCGTGAAGTTTTTAAGAAGCTCGAGACTCGCAGGAGCAGGATTGGGCCATTTGCCGTGCGCCGTTTTTATAAAACTGAAAGAAACCGGTATTTTAGATACGAAACATTTATCGATCTTTAAATAATCGAAACAAATTGCCGTGCCTACTATGTCGATAATCGAATCGATTGCGCCGACTTCGTGAAAATGAATTTCTTCGACGGCGATATTATGCATCTTAGACTCCGCCGCGGCTATATTTTCAAAAATTTTAACCGCAAGTTTTTTTACGCTTTGATTAAGGCCGCTTGAATTTATTATTTCTTTAATTTCACGAAGCCCACGATGCGCATGATGAGCGGATGCACAATGTTGATGAGCCTGCCCGCCTTCATCTTCATTTGTGCGACAAGCGCCGCCATCATGAGTATGCTCGTGTTCGTGACCGTCATGATCATGCGAATGATCGTGATTGTGATTGTGGGCGTGACTATGCTCGTGATCGTGATCGTGGGCGTATTCGTGGTTGCCGTGATCATGCGAATGATCGTGGGCGTGATCGTGATCGTGATCGCCGCCATGAGAATGAGTTTTATGGCAATGCGCAAACAGCGGGGCGTGACCGAATACATTTCCGTTTTCGTCCATAACGTTAAATTTGGTAGCGGCAAGACCGTTTTTAACGGTTTTTTCAGCCTTCAGCGAATAACCTTTCAAATCCATTTTTAAAAGCTCGTTTTTTAAATACTGATAATCGACGCCGGCATCTAAAAATGCGGCGATAGTCATATCTCCTGACATCCCTGAAAAACAATCGAAATAAAGAACTTTCATTTACGGGCCTCCGCTGTTTTCTTTTTCGGCTTAAAACCTTTACCATGAATACTTTCAAAATTTTCAACCGGCGCATTTTTAGACTGTAAATTAATCTGCGAGGCTAGATAACCCGCGCCAAAGCCATTATCGATATTAACTACCGAAACTCCGGGCGAACAGCAATTAAGCATCGCCAGAAGGGCCGCCAGCCCGTTAAAACTCGCGCCGTAACCGACCGAAGTCGGAAGCGCGATCACCGGAACCGAGGCCAGTCCGCCTACTACCGAGCAAAGCGCGCCTTCCATTCCGGCTGCCACCACTATAACTCGCGCGTCAAATATTTTATCGATATTATCAAATAACCGTTTAATCCCCGCTACGCCCACATCATACACCCGTTCTACGAGCGAGCCGGAAAGTTCGGCCGTAACGGCCGCTTCTTCCGCGGCTTTGATATCGGCCGTACCCGCCGTCATTACCACAACGCTGCCGTACGGCTCGCTCTGAGCGCCCTGCCTTAAAAATAAAAGCGAGGCGTGAGTGTTATACTCGATAGTTTTAAATTCTTTTTTTAACTGCATATAAGCGTTTTCACTCGCGCGTGTCGCCATTACATTGCCGCCGCGCGCCGCCATTTTTTTAAATATTTCAATGACCTGAAAATCGGTCTTTCCGATGCCAAAAATCACCTCGGGAAAATTTTTAAATATCGAGCGTTTATGATCTATTTTAGCGAAATCGACATCTTCGAATTCATGCGCTTTGATAAAATTAATAACCTTATCTTCGCCAATGCGTCCGTTTTTGTAATCCCTTAAGCGTTCTTTTAATTTTTCGTTATAATTTTCTTTCATTTAAGCCGACTTCCCTTAATTATTTTTAATTTTTACTATTGAATAAAACACCGCGGCTATAATCCAGATGCGGCTTCAGCGCGCATTTCAGGCGTTGAATGAACCCGTGCGGAACCCTTCTATATCCAGCGTTATAAAGGTAAATCCATTCTTTTTGAACTCAGCCGCTATAGTTTCACGGTTATCGATAAGACGCGCGAAGTCTTCCGTCTCGATTTCGATACGCGCGAGCCTGTCATGGCTGCGAACGCGGTATTGCGTAAATCCGAGCGAGCGTAAATATTCTTCACAAGCCTCAACGGCGGCAAATTTTTCACGGTCAAATTCCACGCCGTAAGGAAAACGCGAAGTCAGGCAGGCCATCTGCGGCCGATTCCAGGAGTTTATGCCGAGTTTTTTCGATAGATAGCGTATTTCCATTTTAGTGAGGCCCGCTTCCATTAAAGGCGATAAAACGCCAAGTTCACACTGCGCCTTAAGGCCCGGCCTGAAATCGCCGGTATCATCAAAATTAGCGCCGGAAAAAACTTTTTTCAACCCCAGTTCGCCAGCTTTTTGAATAAGTTTGGTAAATAAATCTTTTTTGCAAAAATAACACCGGTCGCGTGAGTTTTTTCTAAATTCTTCGTTGTCTAATTCACTGGATTTTATAAATATCTGTTTTATTTTAAGCCCAACCGCAAATTCTTCCGCCACTCGCATTTCATGCGCGGGGAAAGTTTCGGATACGGCCGTCGCCGCAACGACGTTGCCATTTAAAGCGATATTAGCCGCGGCAGCCAGAAACGAAGAATCAACGCCGCCCGAAAAAGCGATAAGCGCCGATTCGCATTTTTTTATAATTGCCAATAAATCGCTATATTTACCTTCGACCGCTTTAATATCGATACCGCTGAAATCAAAATCTTTCAAAACAATCTCCTGATTATTTATAGAGTCGAGCAGGGTAGCAGTATATAATAAAACGATTTTAAAGTCAATTTTTTAACTAAAGTTTTTCCCGTGCCGTTTATTTTTTAAAAAAGGGAGGGAGAAA
>DIVV01000081.1 GCA_002423385.1 bacterium UBP16_UBA6123 | reverse complement strand
GGACATTTTTTGCGGAAAATAACACTATGGCACTCGCCGGCAATCCGCTTTCCACTATCATCCTGACATACTCCTGCCTGTTCAAAAACACTGCCCTTGAATATGCATTGATTTTATTGTCGATATCCGCGCCTCTATCCGTCAAATATTTAATAATTTCCTCGTTACCTGGATTTTCGACCAGAAGTTCAAACGGCGTTTCAGATAATGTATTTTTGATATTAATCTTAGCGCCATTTTCTATGAGGGTTTTAATAATTTTGAAATCGGGCTTGTTCCTGACAGCCATGAATAACGGCGTATCACCGTCTTTATATGAGGCATTGACATCGGCTTTATTGAAAATTAAAAAGTCGAATAGATCGTAATCACGGTTTATAACCGCACACATCAAAGGTGTAAGGCCGCTTTCAGACTTTATGTCGTATCGTCCGTTAGATTCGAAGACTTCCTTGATTTGCGAATATTCATTCGATAACATCTTATAAATAATCACATTGGATAATTCAAACTTAAAAAGATTAAATAATTTGAATATTTCGGGATTTTTCGCCTTGACTATGTCATCATCTAAAAAAGATTCTTTCAAATTTCTGTAATCGGCGAAGTCAAAATCGTCTAAAGTATATTGGACAAGTTCTCTGGAATTCTTATTTAAGGCATATTTCAAAACGTCATATTTACAAATCGCATTTCTATATTTTTTTAGTAATTTATAAAATTTAACATCATTAAATATTTTATTAAATAAATCATTACGTTCCTCGATTAACTTTTTTTCGTCGATTTTAAATCGAATTGCCAGTTTCATTGACAACAATTTGCCTTTTTCGACGGAATAGAAAAATAACGTTTCGGCATTGTTATACAGGATGAAACCTGTCAATGCAGTTAAAATAAGTAATAAAAATAAGTATTTTAATATTTTTTTCATTCAGTTGATTAATCTATCATAATTTTAGTTATAAGTCAACTACGATTCTACATATTATATCGGAAGCTCTACCACGTAAAAGCGCAGTAGACATGATTATTTTAAGTATAAAGCGGCCGTCGGCAATTAAATTGGCAAACCGGTCTTAATGCTTGATATTTTAAAGCCCTTATGATATAATCATTCCGTCGTTCGTCAATTCTACACTACACTACACTACACTATTCTATTCTAATCTAATTTTGTTTATTTAAAAACCGCAAAGGAGCTGTTAATCTTGAAAAAAAATATCATTAAATATGCGTCTATAATTATATTCGGTTTTCTGGTCTTATTCTTTTTCAGACTCGCCTACGGGTACCTGCATGTTTCTGAAACTATTTCCCATAGCTACTCTAACGACTTCGCCGCCGTCGATATTAGAAGCGCTATCAGAAATTACGCCAGCGAGAAACTCTTTTTGAAGAAGGAAAAACAGATGGAAATAAATGCATCCATCGCTGTGGACCAGAAGTATGAAAAGATCGCGTCACTATCGTCTAAAACGAAAAACTTCGAATCCGACGAGATATTTTTAAGAAAATGCATCGGCGATTTCAGCGCGCTAATACAGTTCGAACAGAACAGGGGCCTGGCGGGCTCGCGCGCGCTTCATCTAATAATAGGCGTCCAGCCTGAAAAATTCGACGGTCTTATCGCCGAATTGAACAGGATCGGCACACCGCTTTCCATCGAGATCAATAAAATCGATAAAACTAACGAATATAAAGATCTGAAGGCCACCAGAGCCTCACTCGAAAAGGCCCGCGAGTCGCTGGAAAACCTCAGAAAGCTAAACGGCAGCGTGCAGGAAATGATTTCACTGGAAAGCAAGATACTCGAGACCGAAGAAGCCATGCAGAAGCTCGGCGTGCAGCTTAAGGAATTTGACGAAGAATGCGAGTTCTGCACCGCGAAGTTCACGCTCATAGAATACAGCGGACCGAAAACTACCGAAATATCGCTGATGCACCGCGTCAAAGTGGCGTTGCAGTGGTCGATCGTCTATTACACCTATTTTCTGGCTATGGTGTTTTTCGCGCTCTTAATTTCGCTCGTACTGGTGATAATTATCGAAAAACTCAGGTGGCTGCCGGATTACATCATGCAAAATACAAAGGAAAATAAATAAAGATGCACTAACAGCGCCAAAGGCGTCCTGTCATTTATTTGCTTATCATTGAAATATTTAACGTTTATGTAAACAAAAGGGGATTTCATGGGACACGCAGATATCAGAAGAAATACGCAACTCGAATTTTTAGCTTCCGGCGCCGATATCGAGGCCGGCAGCATTTCTCTGCTTCCGCTCGGCTTATCAGAACTGCTTGAAATGAACGAAAGTTCGCCATACTTCGAAAAGCATATCGGCAGCGGATTGACGGCGGATATTTTCAAATTAAATATCAACGGCAGACGGTGGAACCTTAAAAAGAAACGGACTGAAATACTTGTTAAAAACGCAGACGGCCAGACATCGTTTTTAAACGAAGTCCAGCGCAGAAGCGATTTCGAACTTCTTAAAAAAAAAACGCTGGCGCATACAAAGGCATCGTCGATACGGCATACGCAAGCCTTAAACACGGCGTCATAGTCTCGCCGTGGATCGAAGGCGCGCCCGTCAAAAAATACACGCGCGAAATAATTTCAGGCCTTTTCGATACGCTTTATTACATAGAAACCGCGGGGCTTTTCGAATACGATTTATGCCCCGGCAATATTTTATTACAAAACGATGGAACTATAAGACTTTTCGACTTCGGATATATGTATCCGTTTTCGCCTCTTAGCGAATATAACGCCGATGGAATGGAATGGCCTATCTTCCACCCGGTCGAAAGATTCGAAACGCGCAGTTTTATGCAATATCTTATGAATATCGAAGACGAAAAAGGCCGCACCACGGCGCTCGAAGAATACCGCGTAGAAAAAGAACTGGCGGTCGATTATTACCACAAAATTCAGCGCTGGTTAAGGTCGAACGGCGCGAATCAGGCCGTAATAAACTGGAAAAACGACATTATCGAGCTGTGGGAAAGAGGATTACTAAGCGCCGCCAGCCTTGAAAATCTGTACTCGCTCGAATCGCTGCGCTCATATATGCTCGATATAAACGACGATGTGGGCGGCCGCAGTTGCACGCGCGAGACGCTTAAAAAAGCGGACAGGGTATTATTTGCGCTCGAATCAGGCCGCGATGCGCTATCCAGCCTTCCCGCATTCTCACTATGCGAGCGAAAACTCGGCCGAAGCGAGCTGATCCACAAATACTCCGAACTAAGAAAAAAAGTCATCGAATACCAGCTCTAACCCGGCGGCGGCCGATGGAAAAATCGGCAGTTTAAAACTCCCTGCTATATTTAGTTCTATCCGTGCAATAAATAAACTACCTACGAAAAAGTAAGTAATTTACATTTTAATTCAAAAATGATATGATACCAATATCGATATCGGTATCAAACCAGTCCATTAACAATTTATATTGTTGTAAATTTTGATATAACAAAAAAAACGGAGGATCTATGTTAAAAATTTTCTTGTTCTTATCCATACTCTTATCCTTATTCATTTGCCTGCTCGTATCAACGCCGGAGTGTTTTGCGCAAAATTTGCATAACGAAAATCATTGTAAAATCCAGTTAATCAGAAACGCCACCATGAAAATAACCTATGCGGGATTCACTTTTCTGACCGATCCCATGTTTTCGCCTGAAGGAACAATAAAGCCGTTCGCGGGAATAGAGCGCAATCCGACGAAGGAACTGCCATTAAAAATCGAAGATATAATCAAGGGCGTCGATTGCGTACTTGTGACGCACCTCCACCCGGATCATCTCGACACCGTCGCATGTGAAGCGCTGCCTAAGGAAGTACCGTTCTTCTGCCAGCCAGGAGACGAAGACGCCATTAAAAACGCCGGATTTATAAATATCGCGGCTGTGGAAACTTCGCGCGAATGGAATGGTATTACCATCATTCGCACAGGCGGAAAGCATGGCAGCGGAAAAATTCTGGAACATATGGGAAAGGTATCGGGATATATATTTACCGCTAAGGACCATCCGACTCTTTACTGGGTAGGCGACAGCATATTGTGCGACGAAGTGAAAGATGCCGTGGATAAATACAAACCGGAGATAATAATCACTCATTCAGGCGGAGCGAAGATTCCAGGATTCGACCCTATCGTTATGGACTCTGAACAGACTATAAAACTTGTAAATATTGCTTCGAAAGCATCCATAGTGGCTGTTCACATGGAATCGCTCGACCACTGCGCCGTTACGCGCGAAGCTCTTCGCAAAGACGCCGAAAAAGCCGGCATTCCCTCAACAAAACTCATTATTCCCCAGGACGGAGAAACGCTCTCTTTTTAATTTTATCCTTCTTTACATGCGAGGAAACCAATATGAAGATCAGGAAAGAATGTACATGCCCGCTGGAGATCGTCCACGATATCTTGAAAGGCAAGTGGAAAACCGTAATATTATGGCAGCTCAAATACCGCGGACGCGCTTCGCTCTCACGGCTCGAACATGATATCAATGGCATCAGTCAGAAAATGCTTCTGGAGCAATTGAAAGAATTAATAACATTCGGCCTGGTGGACAAGAAAAGTTTCGACGGCTATCCGCTGAAGGTCGAATATTTCCTGACGGAGGACAAAGGCGGTCGAATAATAAAATCGCTGGAAATCATGCAGGAAATAGGCAGGGAATATATCGCTGAAATCGAAAAAAAGCGGTTCGTTTAATATTTGTGCGCGAACGGCTCTATGAACTGCGTTTCCCGCCGGCAATACAATTCGTCAGCTTCGATGAAGGCCGCCATTGAATAAATACGGACTTATCCGGTTTCCGCCATTTATATAATTATAATGGCATAAAATAACAACTTAAACTTTATTAGCGCGCAATATATATAAAACATAGCCGTAATATTCGCCGCATTTTCTATAAAGCGCGGTTACATGGCACCCTGAGCTTTTGGCTAATTCTATAGTCTGGCGTCCGGGACCGCAGCCTATATCAAGTATTTTAGAATCCGGCGTTAAATTGCGAATCATTTTTAAAGCCCGCTTGGTGGATTGGTTGTTGCCTGGCGCTTCCCTTGAAAGATCATTGTGCACTTCGAAAAAAATTCAGAAATTCTCCTTGTCCGTTTTTATTTCATACTACACAAAAAAACTTCACTGTCAAGAAAAATCAGAAAAATTAGAAAATCGGAAAATCGAAAATTAAAAAGCTAAAACCATTATACAGAACTAATTAAAATAAAAATTTATAACGAAAACTATATTTCATTTCCCTGTTGAATATATTAGCATTTTTTAATAATAATTTTAAATGCTTTTAACCTCTTTTATAAAGACTTTCGCCGTGGAACATATTAATATACGAAAATTTTTCTATTTTTATTTATTTCATTTTTCCGTGAGCCGGGGCATTAACTAATCGAATGCCTAATTTCATGCCGGCAAAGACGCGAAGCATCAGGCAGAATGCTGGTGGCAGAGGTTATTAAGGGGAGCGCCACATACGGCCAGTTTTTCCAGATTGTCCGGTAATTTGCCGCCATTTTCCATTTGATAAAGCTCAATTTGTGACTTCGACGACGAACTCGGACGATTTAACGTCGGTCGAACACCTGTTGACGACCTCGATTAATAGTTCGGGGATGTCGCTTTTTTCTTCCGCCTTCGAGACGAAACCAGTTATAAATATTATCGAAAATGCCACCAGTAAAACAAAAAAAAATTTCACAGTAAAACTCCTTTTTTAAGTTTCGGCGTATCTTACCAACGCCAGAAACTTTATAATGCTTGACAGATAACGCGATCTGTTTTCAAGCGATTTTTTCGATAACATTGCGTTTCGCTTCCCGGCTGACTCATATGGTCCGGGTATTTCTTCGCTCTATTCTTTTTTGTAAACGAAAAAAATAATAGATATAGTAAAAAAGCGAAAATGTTTTTAATTTTTGCTTCCGGTTTCGGCTAATCTCTCCAACTGAAAACGCCTGACGCACAATTCGAAATATTGTTTCGGGGTCATGCCTGTGAATTTTTTGAATTCCTTTATGTAATGTGATTGATCGAAAAAACCGAGTTTTAAAGAATTTTCAAGAAACTTTTTTATCGTGTCGCTGTCGTTTAACACAGCAGCCTGATTTACGCGTATTATTCTCGAGAAAAGTTTCGGCCCGACCCCCACTAATTTTTCAAACCGCATTTCAAGAAGCCTTTTGCTTAACCCGAGATGGTCCGCAAGTTTGTTTATTTCGACCGAGCCGTTATAATGTTTGATAATTTTAATGGAGTAGTCGATCATTTTTATTTTATCGTCAATATTTTTGTGGAATTTTTTTAGCATGTAATCTTCCAGGATGTTTATCATTTTACCGGTATCCGTTATATTTTCCTGCAGTTTTTCGATCATTTCAACGCACAACCCGTCCTTAGTATCGCTTAATAAAACAATATCGTTATTGATCTCGCCGGCCTGAATATCAAAAAAAAGGCTGAGGCTGTGCGGTAATATCTTGATTCCGGCTATAATGAAATTTTCATCGACAGCAAGAGTGTGATTTTCGGTTATTATGCCGAGTATCAAACCCGAGTTTTTTTTAATTTCATGTTTTTTTGGAATTGAATACCGGCTTTTAGCTCCGAGAATGAAAACGATGTCTATATAACCGTCGGGGCACATCGCCATCGGCGATCCGAAAACGTATTCGGACGCATTCAATTCGTTCGTCAGTATCCAGAAGTTTTTAACGAACGGGGCCAATTGAGGGCATGGACAAAATTTACGCACTTTCATACCGCGTGAACACGCTCCATACGATTTCCCTGATTATTATGATCGCCGGACGATAAGTTTATAAAGCAATATTAGAATATCGTGTTATTCATGTAAATTATATATTATCCGCGCGGAAAAGTCAAATGAAAAAATTCATAACAGGGCATCATTTAAAAAATTCGCATTTTTACAATACTCTTCGTTTTTTTTCTGGTATGCTTAAAGTACGAAAATAAAAATATAATATTTAATAACGGAATAAAACCGGGCAATAATATTATAAAGTGCCATATTATAATTTTAAAATTTGTGAGGTTAACATGAAAAAATTAAATTTTTATTCTACAGAACGACAAAATTGCTTTTCATCCGGTGAATACTTTAAAATAATGTTTTATATTTTTATATCATTGTTTATTATAATTTTTCAAAATTACGCTTTTGCGTCTGAGCCTGATACTGTTTCAGCTCAGATTATCAGATACCGGGAAGTTTTTAATATTTCATCGCAGTTGTCGGATAAATTATGGAACCATAAAATTCCATTTGAAAACGTTCCGGTTTTAGCGTACGATTTAAAAACTAAAGAAGAATATCTGATTAATTATCCGCAATCTCCGCCGGAAAAATATAAAACAACTCCTTATAAAATTAATAATTTACCCGTTTACTTCACTTCCGGCGATTTAACATTCAATTCTTACGGCGGTCGGGCGTGTTCAATGATCGGTAAACTTCCCGTTGTCACAATGGGTTATGGACTGGAAACACCGCTTGAAAATCTCATACAGACATTCATACACGAAGGATTTCACCATTATCAGTTCAGCTCTCTATATGATTCCGGCATCGGCGGCGTCACCAGCGACATTAGAAAACATACTCCCGAAGGGCCGAGAACGATGGAATACGACATCGATTTAATTGTCGAAGCCAGGCTGCTGCATGAACTTACCTGCGAAACGAGCGGTTCAAAACCCGACGTTGAACTGCTTAAATGCCTTGCGGCGACAGAAAAAAAACGAAAAGAAAAATTGACGCCCGATTTCAACCGGCTTGAAAATTATCTTTTCTTAACCGAAGGCAGCGCCGTTTATGTTGAACTCAAAGCACTCAAACTTCTTCTTGACGATAAAAGTATTACCAGCGTTGTTTCGGAAGGAACATGCCATAATTATTCATACTTTAAAGAGCAATCCTTCCGGCAGGCATATGAAAGCAATCTTAAACACTTTGGAACGACTATGTTAAAAAATAAAATCAATCTGCCGTCAACCGCTAACGGCGAAATAACTTATCGTTATGCGCTCGCATTTGTAAGGCTTCTTGAAAAACTTGGCGCAAATGATAAAAAAAGCTGGTCTGAAAATATTTTTCCGTTAGTCGATTCCACCGATTCTCCTGAATTGTCTTTACAACGTTTCAAAACTCATATTGATTCAAGCAATCTTTCAACCAGACTTTTAAAAATAGTTAATTTAGCTGATAAAGATGTTGAAAAATATTATCAACTAGCCGTTAATAAATATATCTCGACGGATGAAATCAAACTGATAAGCGATAAAATAACATTAGAAAGCAATATGGATAAATATCCTGATTATGACGGCTGGCGTTATCATATTCAAACAGGACGATTCACAATGACATATTTTGACTGGCTCACCGGTTCTTGCTGCTGCGATAAATTTATGCAAAATTATATATTTTTTTCAGGCCTTTATAAACTTGAAGCGCCCGATAAAAGTCTTGTAATTGAAAAAATTACCATACCCGTAGTTTCTAATATGTTCAAAGGCGAAATATCTTTTAAGGACAAAAAACATTCTTTAAAAGACGCGCAAATCAAATATACCAACCTTCGTAATGAGGGAAATTGCGATGAAATTTATTTAAAAATCGACGGATTGGAATTGTGCGCTAAAAACGCTCTGGTGATTCACAATGAAAAAAATAAAGAGACAACAATTAGATTGATGCATTAATATAATTGTTGAAATTGTTGAATTCATCTTTTAAAACTATTTGGTTCCTCCAAGAGCGTCAAGGAATAATTCTGTCATTTTTTCGTCCGACATAGGGTTCTGGCCGGTAATGAGCTCGCGGTCGGAAACGGCGTTAGACTGCCAGGGCTTCGCGTTGTTCACGACCGCGCCCAGCCCGACGAGCCGGTCTTGAATGCGGAACTTAAAACCAGCAGAGAGTTTCAGGGCTTTTTCCGCCAGGGCTTCTTCTTCGTTCGAAAACATCGTCATCTTATATCCCTTGTATATCCAGTCTTTATCGCCTTCAGGCGCGGCCGAAAGAAGCGCCACGGGCGCGTGACAGATCAGGGCCGTGGGCTTTCCGGCTTTATGGAAGTAAGCCAGAATGCGGCCGAGATCGGCATCCCTGTAAAGGTCTTCCATCGGCGCATGCCCGCCCGGCAGGAATATCCCGGCGAATCCGGCGAGTTTTTCGTCGCCGTAGGACGACAATTTTTTCGGAGCCTTGAAATCTTTATTGTTCAGCAGCTCTTTCGCGGCGGCATAATCTTTTTCGTCTTTGAAATAATTCAGGGCGTCGCTCGTCTTATCCATAAGGGCTTCCCTGCCGGTGGGATTGGCGAATTCAAATTCAAAACCTTTCGACGCGAGTATGCGCAGCGGCGTAGCGAGCTCCGAAAGATAAAATCCGGTTTCATGGGTCGAGCCGTCATTGAGGCTGACGTAATCCACGCCGGATAAAACAACGAGTATCTTTTCTTTCGGCTCCGCCACAGCCGGAGAAATAACGCCTGATACCAGCGAAAATAAAACTGATAAAACAATAACGCATGCCGTAAAAAACTTCATTTTCATAAATACACCTCTTTTTATTATTTTATAAACTACCTCTTTCAAACCGTGTATCTTTCGTTCCAGCTTTTGGGAAAAGCCAGATCGTTTCCATAAAAATATCGTATCAGTTGGCCGTGGTGCAAGATCTCATGCTCCAGCAAAGTAATTGCGAGCTCAGCCTGTATTTCATTTAATTCTTGAAGCTCGAGAAAGGTTAAGCATCGCTCTGCTGAACTTTGAAGGCATTGCAAAACTTCCGTTTTGGAATATGCATCCTTGAGAGAACAGCCGAATCCAGCCCAGCCGTTATTGACCATCGCTTTCAAATAACTTTCTCTAGCCCCTATCACGCACCAGATCTGTTCGCCGATGGTATTTGAACGCAGCGTTTTAAGCCTCAAATTTAAAGAATCGGCGGATATGCCTTTGATAAGATCGCTTGTCAAATTAAAAACTTTTTCCAGACGCTTTTTTAATAGTTTCATATTAAAAATCTCCTTTATTCAGTTAAAATAATAAAGTGGATAATGTATATGCTATCACGAACGTAAATAATTAATTTTACAATAATAAGTTGGAAATGTCAATTGATTAATTGAATAGCGGAATTCTTGTTTAGCGGCGCGGGACCAGACAAAATATAGATTGCAGCCTTAATTTTATTGACTATTTCGATTCTTCCTCTCTCCAAATTTGATTTGATATGAAGTTCAAGAGGCGGATCAAATATATTAACGTAATTCTTTTCTATCAACGGTGTATTTTTATTTAATTTTGCTTAACATTAATTAAGGAATCGATACAAATTTCTTTTTTGGGTGACATTTTTGGGGATAAGTCTTGACTTTTTATGATATTTATGTTAAAATCACCATGTTCAACATTTTTGCGCGTTCAACAATAATGAATTAACACAATTATTATACGCGATGTTTTATGCAGCCTTCGCGGCTTTATTCAATATTTTTGTGCGTTCAGCAATAATGAACGAAAGGAATTCGTGAAAATGATAGAAACAGAATTGCTTGTTACTGCCATCGACAAGTTAAAGTCAAATTTTCCGGAACTAAATATAGAACTTAAAGAAACTAATAATAAAAATATTCAAGATGCTAAATTATGTATTACGGTCGAAGTTGAATATCAAAACTCAAATCCTGCGTTAAATACAAATTCAAATAGTATGATGTATTACGGTACCACGACGGAAAAACAAAAAACAACTAATGATATAAGCCTTATAATAATGTCTAAAAAAAATTTGACTTTGAAAGTTTTAAAAGAACCAATGTTGGAATATTTTATAAATGACAAGAAAAAAAACAGGCAGAAAATAATGATAATAACCGAATATATAACCAGCCCGATAATGGACTATTTGAAAAATCAAAAAATTTTTTTTGCCGATGCTGCCGGAAATGCTTTTATTAACTTAAACGGATTATATATTTTCAAATATGACAGTTTATTAAACAAACGCAATATAAGCCAAAAATCAAAAAGCATTTTTTATTCATCGGGCTTGAAAATGATATTTAATGTTTTATGTAATTATAGTTTAATCAATCAAAATTACAAGAATATCGCCATGGCATCCGCAATATCTGTAGGATCAGTAAAAACGGTTATTGACGGTCTTATTCAAGAAGGCTACGCTCTAATCACCAATAATAAAAAAACTTTAATTAATAAAGATAAATTATTCAGAAAATGGATCGATGAATATGCTGAAAAATTAAGACCCAAGATCGTAATTGGAAAATATAAATTCAAAAATTTTATTACTTATAAAAATTGGAAGAAAATTTCGTTACCCTCTGAAACATTCTGGGGCGGTGAAGCTGCTTCAGAATTATGCAATGAGCATATACGGGCGGAAAAATTAACAATTTATACAAACTCGAATATAAATGAAATAATTAACGAATGGAATATAGTACAAGATAAAGACGGATATCTGGAAATTTTAAAAATTTTCTGGGACTATAGCAATCCTGAAATAATTACTGCAAGTAAAGAACAGTGCTATGACAAAAATATTAACATTGTTCCAGTGTATTTGAGATATGCCGATTTAATAATATCCGAAAACGAAAGAAATATTGGAGCAGCACAGATAATTTATGAAAAATATATTTCAGGTCTCCTTAAATGATCTTTCAATTTATGGATTGAATGAATTATTTGATAGTCTTAGCTATACTTTCAAAAAAAAATCGATTGATTATATCCTTGTCGGGGCGCTGGCACGAGATATTTTATTGCTGAAAGTATATAAACTTGAATTAATGCCGCGAGCGACATCAGATATTGATATTGCTATATTGGTAAAAAACTGGGAAGAATATGAAATAATTACGAATGAGCTTATTAAAACTCAAAAATTTAAAAAGACACAAAGCATTCACAGATTCATATATTCTGAAAAAATTGAAGTTGATATAATTCCGTTCGGAGAAATTGCCTCCCCAAATAACAAAATCAAATGGCCGCCTGATTATTCAAATATTATGTCAATGGTTGGATTTATTGAAGTATATGATAATGCTACAACAATAAAATATGATAATGAAAACAGTTTTAAGATAGCCTCACTGGAAGGTCTGATTATATTAAAATTAATCGCATGGTCAGATAGAAAAAGACAAAAAGATGCCCAGGATATTAGTTTATTATTAAAAAATTGCTTTTATGTTTATCTAAGTTCAGCTGAATTTGGAGGCGCTCCCGATGAAAAAGAAAATTACGATTTAGATTTCACGCTTTATGGTGTAAGAATGATGGGCAACAAAATATCTTTATTATTAAAGTCTGCGCCGCAAGTTAAAAATGAAATAATAAAAATATTAGAAAAAGAAATTTTAGAATCAGAAAGTTCCCGGCTTGCAACCGAAATGTTAGAATCAAGATTCGAAATAAATGAAAAATATGAATATAACTTGAAGTTACTAAAAGAATTATCAGAAGGAATAAATGAAGACATTATATCACACGTGTCCAAAATAGAATTTGAAGTGAAATAAAATTTTCAAAAAAAACTCTTATCTTTATGATATAACTGATTTTATTTGTTATTCATAAGCATAAAATTGATCATACTTTTGAAATATCATTGATCCTGGCGAATAGGTCGAAATAATGACTATGACCCCGGGAACGGGACTTGGATGCCATAGATGCTTATCAATCGAAAAATCAACTTTTTTCAATTTAAACCTCAACAATCAATATTTTGAAAAACTAACGCGCCCGCCCTTTCATTGTAATGTGTTTGCCGCGCAAAGCATTTATTCGGTAAACGGCAATTTATCCGCAATGTTTAAAAGCGGCTTAAAAGCCCTGATCTTCGATTAAACCGGCAAGCAGGTTATTGAATTCAAGAGGCTTTTCGAGCATAGGATAATGTCCCGTATCGGAAATTGTGAGATATTTATAGTTGCGGAAGTGTTTTTGATTAGCTTCTAAATTCGTCGGCGTATAGGCCGAGTTAATCGCTCTGACGGGAATTTTGACTTGTCCGGCATATTCGCTGACATTCATATTGTATAGAGGTTTCAATGCGTTGACCGCGAATTCCGGGTCGTATTGCAGAAACTCGTTCTGGAGCCGCTCGCGGATGGCTTCCGGCGTGGCATCGCAAAACAGGAATTTCGGCAATACATTTTCAACCGCGTATCTAAAATCTTTTCTATAAAGCGAAAATATAAATTCTTCCGCCTGCTGAATAGTCATTAATTGATCCATGTCCTTTAACGTATCGACCAGTACGACGGCTTTTACACCGGACGCCGACAGAGCGGCTTCAAGCGCATAAGCTCCCGACATTGAATGGCCCACCAGCACAATATTTTTTGATCCAATCTGATTAACGACGGCGACAATATCGTCGGCATATCGCTTCGCGGACCAGTCGTGTCTATTTTTGCCCGACTTGCCGTGGCCGGCAAGATCGATCGTTACCACGCAATATTTTCCGGCGAAAAATTTTATCTGTGACTCCCACCAGCAGCCGCTTCCAAGCCAGCCGTGTATGAAAATGACAGCCGTATCGCCGCTGCCGGATACTGTATAATGGATCAGCGTTTCATCTGACGAGGAAATAAATTTATCCATATCGACGCTCCTTAAATCATAAATATTAACTGTTGATTTTCGCCCTGAAAAAGATGCGAATTAACTCCTTCAACGGGAATATTCGCTTGCGGCAGATTTGTTATTATATCAGGAAAGAAATTTTTGACAGGCATTTAAAAATCTCCTTTTTCAATTAAAATAATGAATATGCGCTCACGAACGAAAACAATTAATTTTATAATATTAATTTGGAAATGTCAATTGTATTAATTGAATAGCTGGATTCTTGTTTAGCAGCGGGGAACAAGACAAAATATTAGATCGCAGCCTTTATTTTATTGACTATTTCGATTCTTCCTCTATCAAAATTTGATTTGATATGAAGTTCAAGAGGCGGAACAAATATCGTATGATCATTCCACTTTATTTTTTCCAGATGCGATTGCGCATACGGCCCGAAATCAAGATATCCGTTTCCATCAACCCATTCTTCCGGCTCAAATGCGTAATCGATTCTGTATTGTCTGTATACAACTCCAAATCCCTTCACCACCCAGTTCGTAACGTGGTGAAAAGGTTCGGAAATATAGTTTTCAACTGATCCCTTCAATTTCATAATCTCCGTCTTATAAGTCATTACATCGATGTCATGGGGCAAAACGTCGATTCCCCGCACATATAAAGCGGCGCTGCCGGCAAGCCACCATTTTATTCCGTTATTTTCATGAACGGAACATATCCATTCAATCGTATTATCTATGATATTTCTATCGTTTTTATGAATATTTTTTTCTTTATCCAGAAGATAGTTATTGTAATTAGTTTCGAGCAATTGCCCGTCATGGTCGAACATCAGGCTGGCCGGATAGATTCTTCTGTAGATGCCGTTTTCATCACGCTCAAAATACATCGATTTAAGCTCGCTCTCAGAAACGCCTGAACAATCCGACACTTTATAAACAAATGCATTGCCTTCGCGGCTGACCTGTATTTTCACGAATACTCCATTAATGATTTTTTGTTATAATACTTTGTGTTATATACTTTACTGTCGGTTGCAGTATGTTCCAAAATGGAACTAACTGATTCCTCGGTCAATTCGCCTGAATCAAAGATGTTCTTCAGGTGTTTGGTGATTGCAGGACGTTGAACGCCAAAAAGTTCCGCAATCGCTTTTTGCGTTAACCAGACTGTTTCGTCTTAAAAAAAGACTTCGACTTTTACTTTGCCGCTATTTGAAGTATAAAGAAGAAAGTTAGATTGGCTAAGAGATAATTCGTTTTTTCTTAAATTGACGTTTATTTTCTACTTTACGATTTCCCAATGTCCTGAACGATTGTTGCCTATGCGGACTAAAGTGCCTTTTTCTTTTAAAGCGGCGATCTGTTTTTTAACTGCCCTTTCCGTAATGCCCATTTTTTCAGACAATTTTCGTGCAGTAATACCTGGATTATCTTTTATCATGTCAAGAAGCAATGGTGAACTTAATGGTGAACTTAATGGTGAACTTAATGGTGAACTTAATGGTGAACTTTTTTTCTTATGGTCCAGATCGCCACTGCCGCTTGTTGGTCTGTAAAAGATCACATAGAAGCCAGAATGGGTGTTTTTGAATTCGACCTTAACTTTGTTCGCTTTGCATTCGTCGTATATTTTCTTGATGCCTGATCCCCATTTTTCAATCTCTTTTGTGTAATAGAAAATTTCGGCGATCAATGGGTTTCTTAACACGGATTCCTGTTCACCATTGATAAAATCCTCAGGTTTAAGCCATTCGGGAAATGAGCCAGGGTTAAAAATGGTTATTCGATCTTTATAAACGGCAATTTTGTTACCTTCTGGCCTCCAGTAGTCACGATGGCAAAGTGAGTTTACTACAGCCTCGCGAATGGCCCTTAATGGAATTTCAGGGATGTCGGTGCGTTTGAAATTATTGACTCGGATTCTGTTATTCTTTCTTTTGTCTTCATAGCCATTTTCAGTAATTCATAATAAATATCATTGATTTTGTCTTTAATTTTATTTTCGAAAATTTCGATTAATCGCTTGTAATTATTATACCATATTTTGATTTTTTTTAACACTTTTTTAAAAATTTTCTTCATTATCTGGGTAAAAAATTTTTGTTATTTTCATGAACGGAACATATCCATTCAATCGTATTATCTATGATATTTCTATCGTTTTTATGAATATTTTTTTCTTTATCCAGAATATAGTTATTGTAATTAGTTTCGAGCAATTGCCCGTCATGGTCGAACATCAGGCTGGCCGGATAGATTCTTCTGTAAAGGCCGTTTTCATCACGCTCAAAATACATCGATTTAAGTTCGCTCTCAGAAACGCCTGAACTATCCGACACTTTATAAACAAAAGCACTACCTTCGCGGCTGACCTGTATTTTCACGAATACTCCATTGATGATTTAATGAATTGATCTTTAATTTTAGTGAGAATAATGCGTATGTGGTCACACGGTAATTGTCCCACGACCTGTGGAACAAATTCAGAAGTCGGCGAAAAAAAAGATACATTAATTTTCTGTAAATCTTTCTGGTGCCTTCGTTTTGAACTTGTAAGTATTCCTTACAAGTTGAATCCTCGACCAGTTCACAGTCCACAAAAATTTCAATGATTATACCACAAATATGAAAAATGTTTGAAGCTAATGGAATTTTGTTCAAAACACTAGATAATTGGGTGGTGCGGTCTCCAAATACCAGATGCTAAGCCGCCATTTGCTCATACAAGTATTTTTGAAATGCAACGAACGTTTCTTTAATCTTCTCAACTCCACCGAGTATATTTGTTGCGTCTTCTATTGCGTGATATTTTAGTGTCAGTAGATTTGGTAATTTCTCCTGATCTAATTCTTCAACGCCAGTTTCAATATACTTCGATAACACAAAATCTAAAAATTCTATGTGTTTTTCATTTAATCCTTCATAAATTTTTGATTTGGCTTTTGCGACTCTCATTTCTCTTGTGATAGGCTTAATTGCAAATGCAACGAATTCAAGAACATCGAATAAATCGCTTTTTTCAGCGTTTATCAGTTGTTGCAAAACAATGAATTCGTCCTTCCCATATCCACATTCAGAAAGTTTTTCTAAAAATATTTTTCTTGTTTTTGGGTGTGACCAAATGTTTCGGAGTTCTTCTTCATTTTTAAAGAAGTCTGGCAAAGCTCCAAACATATTGTGCAAAAATTCTTCGGCTGATATTGGCGTCCCATCAGCGCTCCAGAAAGATGTCGAAATCATATGTTGAATTTCTCGTTCTTTGCCGTCTCTTAATTTAATTTTAATTTTTGCCTTAGGTTCAATAGGTGGATCAGATGTAGGGGGCGGATCGCCGCCAGGTCCTTCAGGGCCCTTCGGTTTTTCCGGATCTTCAGGTTTATCAACCGGGGCAATGGGTTCACCGTCCCATTCAGGGTCGGCAAAATGCTTATAAGCATCGACGAAATCATAAATCGTGAAATAGTGTTTCCCGTCGAATAGCCTTGTTCCGCGCCCCACTATTTGCTTGAATTCAATAATTGTGTTTATCGGGCGCATCAAAACTATATTTCTGACGTTGCGCGCATCAACGCCGGTCGATAGTTTTTGAGATGTCGTCAAAATCGTCGGTATTGTTTTTTCGTTATCCCGAAATTCCCGCAAGTATTGTTCGCCAAGTTCGCCGTCGTTTGCGGTTACCCTGACGCAATAATTTGGTTCAGCCGATTTTTTGTTCTGATTTATCAAATCTCTTACGACAAGAGCATGTGTCTGGTTAGCGCAAAAAATAATCGTTTTTTCATTCTGGTTAATTTCATCGAGAATAATTTTCACTCTCTTATTTTCACGCTCTTTGATTTCGATTATACGGTTAAAATCCGCTTCTTCATAAATTTTGCCCTGTTCGACCTCGCCTTCGATCACATTATCGTCGGGCGTATAAACATATACATCAAGCGTGGTTTGAATCCGTTTGACTTTGAACGGTGTTAAAAATCCGTCATTAACGCCTTCTTTCAATGAATATAAATAAACAGGCTCGCCGAAATATTTATATGTATCGACGTTATCTTTTCTTTTAGGCGTCGCCGTGAGGCCGAGTTGAACGGCGGGCGAAAAATATTCGAGAATGCCACGCCAATTTGATTCGTCGTTAGCTCCGCCTCTATGGCATTCATCAACAATGATAAAATCGAAAAAATCATTCGGATAATCGCCATAGTAGGGCGTATTGTTTGGCCCGCTCATAAAAGTCTGAAATATGGTGAAAAATATACTTCCGTTAGTGAGAATGTTTCCTTTTTTTCTAATGTCTTCCGGACGGATACGAACAAGAGCATCTTCGGGAAAGGCTGAAAATGCGTTAAAAGCTTGATCTGCAAGAATGTTTCTATCCGCCAGAAATAATATTCGCGGTCTTCTCTGACCGTCACGTTTTAAATTCCATCGTGTTTGATATAGTTTCCATGCTATCTGAAATGCGATAAAAGTTTTGCCCGTTCCCGTCGCAAGCGTTAAAAGAATGCGCTGCATTTCATCCGCAATTGCCTGCATTGTGTTGTTTACCGCGATTTCTTGATAATAACGAGCTGGTTTAGTTCCGTTGACATCTTCGAAAGGAACATGAATAAAACTATCGCGCCATTTATTTTGAATATTATACACCTTGTTCCACAATTCATCCGGCGTCGGAAATTTTGAAACCGGTCCTTCAACGCCGGTTTTCATGCATATTTCATAAATTTCCTTTCCATTTGTGGCATAAGCGTAGTCAAGTTGAAGTTTTTCCGCATAGTTTTTGGCCTGCGCTACGCCTTCACCAACGGCAAGCTCATCGCTTTTAGCTTCAATAACAGCAAGTTTGCGGTTGTTATATACAAGAATGTAGTCCGCTTTCAACGGATTGGCGCGCTTGCCACCTGTTTGAATCCTTCCGGCGGTAATGTTATATTCCCTTGATACTTTCGAGCCTTCGACAATTCCCCATTCGCTGTCTTTTAATTTTGGGTCTATATGTTCGGCTCTGGTTTCGGCTTCATTCATGCTTATCGTCCTTGTCGTCTTTTTCAAGTTTTTCTATTCTTTTAACAATCGCGTCAAAATCTGAAACATAGTTTTTATCCTGCTCCAATCGGAAATCTTCATATTCTTTTTCCGCAAGAGCGAGCGCCACTTCGTGCGATATTTTTCCTTTATCTTTAAGTATATCCATTTCATTGAATTTTAAAAACGCGTTTAATTTTTCAGCCCAATCGCTCATTTTCATAAGCCGGCCCCGGCTGGCCTGCAGCTCCGCATAATCGAGATACATGTCAACGATGTGGTTGAGTTTCTGTAATTCTTCTTTTTTTAGATAATTCTTAGCGATTCCGACGTCTGATTTTAAAATTTTGCCGTTCGGCGCTTTTCGCCAGGTCGTCAGGCCCATGTAAGGTTTATTTTTATCGGCCCTTTCAGATATAATTTCTGCGGCAGTATTTCCGGTTATAGCAAAGTGAAGTTTATTTTGAACTGCCGCAAAAAATCTTTCCGCTTCAACAGTATTCGACGAATAATCCATCGCGGTGGCATAAATATCAGTGATCTTCTGATAGAACATTCTTTCGCTGGCCCTGATTTCGCGTATCTCTTCGAGCAGTTCATCAAAGTAGCGAGTATCAAAACGCGAGCCGTATTTAAATCTGTCGCTGTCTATCGCAAATCCTTTAAGTATGTAGCATTTAAGTTTATCGGTGGCCCATGTTCTAAATTGAGTGCCGCGTGTCGAGTTAACGCGATAGCCAACCGCTATGATCGCTTCGAGACTATAATGTTTGACTGTTCGTGTAACCTTTCTGCCGCCTTCAATTTGAACTACCGAGAAATCCTCGGTAGTTGCTTTCTCGCTCAATTCGCGGGTTTCATAAATATTGCGAAGATGCAACGAAACATTATCGGGCGTACATTCAAATAGTGCCGCAATCAGTTTCTGCGACAACCAGAGATTTTCGTCTTCGAAGCGGACTTCGATCTTCACCCTGCCGTCCGGCGTTTCGTAAAAAGTAATTTGATTAGTCTTTTCGCTCATAGCTCACCCGCAAACGCTTTCTGCAAAAGCGATTTCTTCAGTTCGTCGAGGGCTGCTATCTTTTGGCGGTAGATGGATTCGAGGTTTTGGGTTTCTTCTGATAGAGCATTGAGTTTGGAAACGATTAATTGTTGATCATTAATAGAACAAATCGGAACTAATGCATCAGTAATGGCGGTTATTCCGACATTTCCCTGTCCAACGGTACCAGTTTCATTAGCAAAGAACTGATCCTTAAAAAGATTTGTCCATGAATAATACAAAAAAAACTTTGGTAAATAATTGACCGAAAATCTAATCGCAGCTAAACGTTGATTTAATAAATAGTGAGATTTATCAATCAGCGCCGTAAACCCATAATCTCTCTTTTTTTTTGTACCAGTTTGAGAGATGACAACGTCATCATTTTTTAATAATGCTTTGCCTATTACATTTTGCTCAACGTTCTCAATAAAAACTGGATTTTCATTGTGCCTTATTAATCCTGGCCTAATATTACCGATTCTTAAAACTTGGTATTTACCTTCATTTTTAAATTCAGTGCTTTTAAATGCATTTCCTCCAAAAACAAAAGCAATATCTTTAATCTTGGCATTGTTACACTTAATCTTTAAATTTATAAATATTTCCTGCAAATATGTTTCAAAAAGTTCATGAGAATTTATAAGATTTTTTTCAGCATTTTCTTTGGCCTGCGCAATAGCAGCAAAGGCTTCGTCTAAAATAGCGATAATGCGACATTGTTCGGAGAGTGGAGGAAGGGGGATTAAAAGATTTTTTAAATGATCAATTGACATTGATGGTATTAGAGAACGCTCAGCTTTTTTTAAAAGCTCGCCTTTAACAAAATTTGACTGTATTAATTGAAAGAGATATTCATCATCAAGTAAATCTTTTCTAACATTGGAAATTTTACATAATGCTACATTAAAAGCGCCCGTGACACCTCTAAATGCTTTGCCAATGTGCCTATATGCAACCATTAATATGTCATCTGGCATAACTTTATGCAACTGCGGCGAATCTGGAACATAAACAGCATAATTTTCTGCCCAACCATCTCTAATTTGATAAAATCTAACATAACCAACTTTTGGTAATGTAGAGAATTTACTTTTTGGTGGATTATGTCCTCTTGTTAAATGAGTTAGCTCGCCTAATTTAATTATTTTCCAATTCTTTTTCATATAATTTTCCTGATAGTCTTCAGCGCTTCGGCAGCCTGCTTGTCTAACATTTCAATTTCATTTAATATTTCTTGCGGCTCGCGCAATATCGTTTCATCTTTTTTATGAGGGTTTTTGACCGATAAATCACATGTTTCTTTATCTATGTCTTTAATATTTATCGTCCACGAATTTTCTGAATCTTCCTTCGTTTTCTGAAGTTTTATAAAATCGGCGAGATCGTTTTCATTCAGTGGATTGGTTTTTCCGAGATTACGATCCAGATTGAGCTGATAATACCATATTTTTCGGGCTGGCGCACCTTTTTCAAAAAATAAAACGATGGTTTTTACACCAGCGCCGGTAAATGTTCCGCCGGGTAGATCAAGGACAGTATGCAAGTTGCAGCTTTCTATCAACATTTTTCGCAAAGATACCGAAGCGTTATCGGTATTCGAAAGAAAAGTATTTTTGATGACCACGCCAGCGCGTCCACCGGCTTTTAATATTTTGATAAAATGTTGAAGGAATAAAAATGCGGTTTCACCGGTTTTAATGGGAAAATTTTGCTGAACTTCGGCACGTTCCTTGCCTCCAAATGGTGGATTAGCTAGAATAATATTATAACGGTCTTTTTCCTGAATGTCTTCGAGATTTTCTGAAAGCGTGTTCGTATGAACTATATTCGGTGCTTCGATGCCATGAAGGATCATATTCATTGTGCCGATTATATATGCAAGCGATTTCTTTTCTTTGCCGTAAAAAGTATTTTTTTGAAGCGTTTCGGCATCTTTAGTAGTGAGATTTTTACTTGTTTTTAAATATTCAAAAGCTTCGACTAAAAACCCCGCCGAACCAGCGGCGCCGTCATAAATTTTGTTTCCAATAGATGGAGCAACAACTTTAACAATGGTTTTAATTAATGGGCGAGGAGTATAATATTCGCCGCCATTTCTGCCGGCATTTCCCATATTTTTAATTTTATCTTCGTAGAGATGTGACATCTCGTGTTTTTCATCTTTCGAACGGAATCGTAGCCCATCTATAATATTGATAATTTCACGTAAATTATACCCACTCTGAACTTTGTTTTTAAGTTCGTTAAAAATCTCTCCAATTTTATATTCAATAGTATTTGGACTTTCAGCGGAAGTTTTAAATTTTTTAAGATATGGAAAAAGTTTATGATCTACAAAGTCTTTCAGATCGTCGCCCGACAATGCTTTGTGATGATCAATTTTGCCGTCTTTCGACTTCGGGGCGGCCCAAAATTCCCATTGATATTGTTTTTCAATAATTTCTTTGTAAAATAATCCTGAAAGATCAGCCTTGATTTTTCTTTCTTTTTCAAGGTCTTCAAGGTATTTTAAAAATAAAATCCACGAAGTCTGCTCGACATAATCCAGTTCGCTTCCGCAGCCTGCATCTTTATGCAATATATCATCTATGTTTTTGAATGCTTGTTCAAACAATTTATGTACTCCTTGATTATCGGTAAAGCGATATCAGATTATTATAATACTTTTTTCTATTAAAATCAATGTTTTTTTGAAAACACTTTGGATAGCGGTTCTGCAGTCTGGAAGACAGCGAACCGCGTATTATGACGTCTGAAAATATGAACCTCGTTTTACGGGACGGGGCCTTTCGCATAACGCCCGCGCGTGGGCGAAGTTCGGGCGCCCCAAAAAACGCTTGCGTTTTTTGAGGGCGGCCGAATTTGGTCGAGCCCGCATGGCCGAGCCAGGGCCTCAGGGCCCGCAGCGCTTTTTGCGCTGTGGGTGGTTTTCGAAGCGGCGGTGCTGATTTACGGTGGTGTTAATGATGTGTTAAAACTTTTTCCGCAAAAAGCGCGGGGCTCGCGCGGGCGAGATCCCGAGGAGCCGCCGCTGGGCGGCGGTGACGAGCGTCCACGCGCTTGTTATCTGCCGTTCGGGCCGGCGGCCATGGAGGGCCGCTGTTTAAGATGCAGGAATTTTAAAAAAAACAGGGAAGTTTTATTTAAGCCACTAGCAATTCAAATTTTTGAATGGAGTTTAATTCGTTTTCAATTTTAATTTTTTCTTCTTCTAAATCGAAATCATCCTGTAAGCCCATCCAAAATTGTGCTGTTGTTCCAAAAAATTTGCTTAATCTTAATGCGGTATCAGCGGTAATTCTTCGTTTATTATGTATAATTTCTGAAATTCTTCCCTGCGGTATAAGTATTTCTTTAGATAATTTATATGCGCTTATTTTCATTGGTTTTAAAAATTCTTCAAGTAATATTTCGCCAGGATGAATATTATTTATTCGTTTCATTTTTCACCTCTCAATGATAATCTATGATTTCAACATTATGTGCATCATTATTTTTCCATTCAAAGCATATTCGCCATTGATCGTTAATTCTTATGCTATATTGATTTTTTCTTTCGCCGGTTAGTTTTTCAAGTTTATTAGATGGCGGTACTTGTAAATCTAACAAAGAGTGAGAATTATTGAGCATTCTTAATTTTCTTCGAGCTATTGGTTGGATATCGTTTGGATATTTTTTGGTAAAGAAACCATCGTATAATCTTGCGGTTTCTTTATTTGCAAATGTTTTTATCATAATATTATTATACCACATTCGCATGCTTATGTCAAGCGTAAGTATTTTTTAAAGTTTTATGTGTTTTTTAACCTCGTTTTCTATGGATTTTTGAACAAATTGGTTTAAAGAAATACCCTCAAGCAATGCAAGTTTATATGCTTTTTGGTGTAATTCAGGAGTTATGCGTACATTAAAACTGCCTTTTAATGATTTTATAGGTTCTTTTTTTACTTTTTTACATAATTTAAGATATTCTTCAACGGCTTCTTTAAAGTTGTTTTTAAGTTCTGTTACGCTTTTTCCTTCAAAGGTAACAAGATCGTTAATTCCTTCGACTTTTCCGTAAAAAATATCGTCTTTTGAACTAAAATGAATTAAACCTATAAATTCTTTATATGTTAAAGCATCTTTCATAATTTTAATTATCCTTTCATATTTCACTATAAAGCATTCGATCTGCTATGATGATAAATTCATTGTTTAAACAATAGTATTATAGCATATAATAAGACAAAATGCAACTATAATATAGTCGCAAAGTTTCGGGCCTGAAAGACTATTTGAATGCTGGAAAATGTAACGAAAATTTTAAAATGATGAGATGAAAGGAAGTTTAATGCAGTGCGATCTATGAAAAAATACTGGGATGTTGATGTGCAATGCGCGGCCGGGATGGCCGCGCCCCCTCCCGGCCCGAATGGCAGATAACGCTGGCGGATGGGCGAAGTTCGAGCGCCCCAAAAAACGCTCGCGTTTTTTGAGGGCGGTCGAATTTGGTCGAGCCCGCATGGCCGAGC
>DIVV01000032.1 GCA_002423385.1 bacterium UBP16_UBA6123 | reverse complement strand
CCCCTCCCTGATAAAAACAATCTAAAAAAGTTATTGTCCGGCGTTAAAGTTGCAAGTAATAGCACATATCGTTAACTGTTTCGCCGTTATAATCTAAACCGCCGGTAATATAAACTCTTCCGTTTTTATCTGTAGCGCTTGCATGTCCGGAGCGTGGCGAAGCGAAGGCGGTTTCTTTTAACATTATCCAGTTCGAAAAATCGGTCGTGTACCATGCGTCGTTCATGCAGGCGTTTATCGTGTCGCGGCCGCCCGTTACAAAAACTCTGCCGCGCGCGTCGATAAAGCCGGCGTGGTGTTTTCTCATTGAAAACTCGGGCGTTGCTACGATTTTTTTCTGCCATTTAGCGCCGCCGTCGCGGCTGAACCATGTATGCGGGCTGCCGCCGCCGATTACATAAAGTGTTCCGTTTTTATCGATTGCGCTGGTGTGTGCGGAAGTCGGCATGAACGCCGAGTAGATGATGTCCGAACCCGTGTCTGGGGCTGCATCCGGGCTTTTCAGGATAGTTTGTATGCCGGGATTTACAATCGTCCACGAAGCGCCGGAATCTTCGGAAACCCATGCGTCGCTGAAGTCGTCGCCATATTCGGCGTTGAATAAATATCTGTAACCGCCGATTATCCACATTTTTCCGGCGTCGTCTATTACGCTCGAATGGCCGGCCCTTGCCGAAAATTTACGATTGGCGGCGGTAGCGGCCGTAATATCGGTCCACGACGCGCCGTTATCGTCTGAACGCATTACGCTGTTAAGCGCGCCGTGCCGGCCGGCTCCGCCTATTACATATATTTTCTCCTGGTAAACCAGGCTGGAATGCGACATGCGCGCCGATATTTTTTTATCGTAAGGCGTGTCTTTAGAGGCTTCTGTCCATGATGCGCCCGCGTCGTCGGAATACCAAACGTCGCTTAAATAATTGCCTTCGTTATCGCAGCCGCCAATTATAAGCAGACGGCCAGAATCGGTTATCACGCTTGAATGATGGTGGCGGGGGCAGGGGTGGGAATGATCGGCTGCGGGGTTTTTCCAGGTGACGCCGAAATCGTTTGAATACCATGTGTCGTTATAATAGTTTTCGGCGCGGCCGCCCATTATATAAATTATATTTTTGGAGTCGATAACGCTTATATGGGAGTATCTCGACTGAAAAATATCGCTTTGAACGGCGATTTCGGCTATAGAATTGTCGCGTGTGTCAAAAGCGAATATATCATTATTTCCTTTTGAATCGTTATAAAAAGTTTTGCCGCCTGTAATGTAAATTTTGCCGTCAGTTCCCATGACGCAAGCCTGATAGGCGTTTGATTTATATTGCGCGCCCGCGGGAGTTATTTTTTCCCAGCTTAAATTAAGCGTATCGAAGCGCCAGATATCGTCGCGGAGTTGATTCGAGTCGTCGACGCCGCCGAAAATCCATATTTTGCCGTCGCGTCCGGCCGCGCCCACATGACGGCGCGCTGGAGTTAATTCGCCGCCGGTTGCTATTTTTGCCCATTGAAGGGTATTGGTATTAAGCCGCCAGACTTCATTAGAAACGGTATCCTCACTGCCGCCGCCGATTATCCATAAATTTCCGGCCGCGTCCATCGAGGCTGAGTGTCCGTAATTCGCGCCGAATATTTCGCCGGTAGTATTTATAAATTCAAGATTGGACGAGGCGGTATTAAAACACCATACCTCGTTTGTGGCCGTTTTATCGTTAATAAGTCCGCCGACTATCCATATTTTATTATTTGAATCTATTGACGCCGAATGGGACGAGCGCGCGTCGAATTTTTTATCGCCGTTGATAGCGGGAAGTATGCGGCTCCACTGTCCCGAACCGGCTGCGCGCATCCATATATCGTTTAATGCGCCGTTGTTGCCGCCGCCGATCACCCACATATTATCCGAGGAGTCTATAACGCCTGCATGGCGGCTTCTTTTTTCGGGACGGATATCGGTTTTTGGGCTGTATTCAAAAGTTTTGACGAAAGAAACGGGATTGAGGATATTAAACGCGGGCGATACGCATTCGCTGCCGGGGCCGTCGGGGCTTTGCGGCGCTATTATCAGCCTCACGTTTTTAATTTCGCCGGGAAGGCTATTTTTACTTTTCCACAAGATTTTTTTAAGCGATGCGGGCGTAACGCTTTTAATATCGCCGCTTATATCGGCGGCGTTTATTTCGGTAGTGCCGGCGTAATTAATCGAGTAATATATTTTCATGTCGCAGTTGCGGTTATTTTCGTCGTAGAGATTGTAATTGATTTCGGTATCGCCGGAAATATTCGATGATTGAAGCATAATGGCCGTGATCGCCGGTTTCAGACCGACTGCGGGCGATAATGTGAAAGGTTGAGAATTGTCGAATATACCGGCCGTTTTATCGTCGAAAGGGACCAGTTTGATTTTATAAGCGGCAGTCGGTTCTAAACCGGCGTATGAAGCGATATTTATAACGATCGTTTTATTAATGCCCGGGCTTACGTTAAATATATCGCCGCTTAATTTATCTTCCGCTATAAGCGTTTCTGCGGTATCGGACATCAGATATACTTTGATCGCGCAGTTATCGGCGTCGGCGTGAGAAAGCCCGTAGCGCACCGTGATTATACCGGCGGCCGGCAGCGCTGTGACTCCGCTTATAACGGGCGGGTTGTTTATTTTATCGGCCGATGAATCTTTATTTATAGTTTCGCCGTTAACTGAAATGCCGAGGCTCGCATCGACGCCGGCCTCTGAAATTATCCGTTTGATTTTATAAGCGGTTGCCGCCGTAAATTTCGGGCTTTGCTCGAAGCTGGATTTGAGTATATCGATAAAGTTTTTATATACGGTTTTGCATTCGTCGATTCCGGAATAATTCAAAGCCGCGTTTAATTCGGAATCGCTTATGGCAGAAGATATAATTTCAACGGCTTTTTTAAATTCGGAAATATTAGCCGCGCCTAATTTAGTTTCGAGTTCTTTTTCGAATGCGGTTTTATTTTTAGCGGCGTCGGCCGTATTTAAAGTAATGCTTTCAATCGCCATCGGCGCCTGTGGAATCGCCTCCAAATTTTCGAGGGCCAGGAGCGTACGTGCGGTTGAATAATTATCGATTACGATGTTTTTAACGGCGATATCGCCGGCTGCGGCGGTTTCGGATAATTTCGGCACTCTTCCCAGAAGGTTTTTATAGAGCGTTTTATTTGTAACGTCGTCTTTAACGATAATTATGGCGTAATTAATATTTTCATCCAGCGTGATGGCTGCCGTAAATGCGCCGTTAACCATAGTGATCGAGGCCGCCGGTAAAGACTGGCCGTTAATGCCGGTAACGCTGATTGCATATCTGTATGCTCCGGCAGTATCCGCGCCGGTAGTGCCGCCGGCTCGAGTTTCAGGCGCGGCGGAAGCGGGAGCGGAAACGCTTCCGGCGGGAACCACGCTGCCGGATATAATGATTGATTTTTGTCCTGCGGAGGTTGGCGCGGCCGTGTCTTCACCGCCGCCGGAAAGGCAGCCCGGCAACAATGCGGTCATTAAAAGAAAAAACAGGATAATAGCGTTAGCGTGATTACCCTTGCCCATGGCTGAAATCGAAAGATTGTCAGCCGCCGCGCATACATTTGTTTTTTTACAATTGATTTTATTTTTCATTTTTAATTCTCCCGTTTTGATTTATTATGATTTATTAGATTGAGTCATCTTAAGTTCAGCTTAGCTTAGATTGCTAATTCGTCTTAAAACTTAATAATTTATCTATTAATTCAGGCCATCTGGTATTTAAGCCGAAGTCGATCGCTTTATATTGATTTTGATATCTTTGCCAGTAATCCGCCGCCGGAATGAAAATTGAAAAGCCTTTTACCGGCCTGTTATACTGATAATATGCGTTGCTGCGATTATAAACATTTATTTTATCCCTGAAATTAAAAATATTGTCCGCGAGTTTTGAGAGGTGTTGGTTCGGCCCGAAATTTTCCTTGATACAGACCATTAAATCGAAGATATCGACATATTGTTTATAAAATGCGGAGTCGTCATAGGCGGACGAGCTGTTATTAATTGATTTGACCATTAATTCGACAGCCGTAGTGTTGCGCATATCTATATTTTCGATGGCGGCCGAAGCGAGTTCATCGATTAGCGATATGAACTCATCGGTTTTAGAAAGATCGCTCAGGCAAAGGTTGGTATTGCCTCCGTCGAGCGTGTCCGAATCGATGTATGCATCAACCATTGCTTTACCGACTTGAAACGGCGATTTATCTGAAAGTTTTTTAAATTTATCGGCGAAAAGCGCCAGATCCATTCCATAGCCGGTAACGGTCTTCATCGATGAAACCGTATAATCGACCTCATCTTTAAGCTGGCAGGCTATTTCGACCATATTCATAAGGCAGGCGTCGAATAAAAATATATCCAGTTTACTTTTGCCAGTTTCTTTATTAAAGGCCGCGCATACTCTTTTGAGTTCGGGCAGGTTGAGCGAGTCTTTGGAGTGATCGTCATAACCTACGGCATATGCCGGCGCTCTGTAATCTTTTATGGACTGTTCGTCCATCGAAATTATTCCCGAGCCGTGGCCGCTGATTGAAAGTAAATAATGCTCGGCGGGAAACATTTCAGCGGCCCATTTTAAAAAATCGATTATATTATTTTCGTCGCCGGTGTTTATAATTTTATTTTCAAATAATTTAGCGGTTTCAAAATTTGATTTTTTTAAATACAGCCTTCCGGGCAGGCTGTATTTCGGATCGGCCACAAACTGCGTTACGAAATTCATGTCGCTTTCGATGCCGCTATATTTTAAATTTATTAATTCAAAATCTACCGCCAGACTCATAAAATCGTTGGTTTGGCCGCACACATAGCAAAGAAAAGTCCATTTTTTCTTGCGCGCGGAGTAATTAATCCCGCCGGCCGCGCCGGAAACGATCGTCGTTTCGGATAGGGGCGAAGAGTGTGTCGGCGTATAGTAAAGGGTTTGAACGGGTCCGGCGTTTTTAGCAAGATAGATTACCGTTCTGGAAATCTCGGTTTCTACCGTTTGCAATCTGTAAGTTATCTCGAATTTAAGCGCGCCGTTAAAATCGGCGGNNGCGTGGAAATATTTTCAAACCCTTTGAATCGTGAGACCGCTTTAATTTTAACTTCGCCGGATGAAATTTCGCCGGTGGTAAATTCGTCGTTTATGGCGGGGGATTTTGATGATAATTTGATTTTTTTATCGAAAACGGCGTCCTGATTTCCGCAGAAATACAGGCCGGTTTCGTCTATATAATATAAATTGAATATTTGCGCGCAGCCGAGCTTAATCGCCCTGACTCCGCAGGCGTCGATTTCGCCCATATACGTCGAATCGTATATTATTTCGCCGTTAGAGACGCGAAATCTGTCGGCGGGCCTGAGCGGGAAATAATCAGAAATATCTATCGCGCCGGGTTGTGAAATTAAGGCGCCGTTTAATTCGGCCGAGCCGCCGGCGTCTGAAAGCGAGTTTATAATTGCGCTTCCACCACCGCCGCCGCAGCCGCTTAAAATAACGGCGAGAATAAAAAAAGCCAGAAATAATGATTTTTTAGGGTTTATTGCCATGAGCCGCCTCCGTATTTAATATTAAAATATGTTTGTTAAATCTATAATCTGTCTGATCATATAAAACACGTCATTCTAACAAAGATAAAATTCAAAGTCAAGAAAAGGATTAACATTTTCAATAATATATACAGAACGTATTTTGCCGCGATTTATTCAGTTCAAAGTCAAGCAAAATTAATATATTTACCTAAAATAATCATCATTGACTTTATATTTAGTTTCAGTTATAATTAAAATTAGTGAACTATATACGCGCCCTTCAATAAATACCTACTGGACGCAGGTTTCAGGTAGCCGTAACCCAATACGACGGCTGGAGCGCGCAGTAGTTATAATTAAAATATAATCTTAAACATCAAAAACCGGTCATTCAGACCGGTTTTTGGTTTATAGAATGATTTTTTTGATGTCAGGCTGGTTGTCGGTATGACTCGCGATTATATTAAGTTTTTATTTATATGAAATTAAATAAAAACTAAATTTGGTGTTGACTTGAATAGATATGATTAAACTTGGTTCACATTGGATAACTTGAATAGATATGATTAAACTCGATTTACATTGGTTTTTACCGTGAGCCGTTCGGCTAAGTCGCATTGGTGCCATTATTGCCCCGCAGCCGCGCGTGCGCACACGCGCGGCTGCAAACTAACAAAGCTGGCAGGAAAGAACAAAAAGGCCGAAAAAAACAGAACAGAACAGAACAGAACGGAACGGAATGGAATGAAATGGGATGAAATGGGATAGAATACAATAGAACAGAGTAGAACAGAAGAAACGAAACGAAAACAAACGGCAGGCGTGAAAAAATTTAAAATCAACCAATCAGCCGGCCGGTCAATGTTTCGCAAAGGCACGGCACCAACGAAGCGTTTCACTAAATTAAAGTCCGGACAGAAAAAGTTATCGCCAGCCCACGATAAAGCGTCAGGCAAATTGCNNAACCCTTTCTTCCTCCCTGATAAAAATAATTTTTAAAGTATGTTAATATTCACATGAAACACGAAAGAACCTAAAAATAACTTGAAAAATAACTTGAAGAATCTTGACTGTCAGGGAGTAATATTGTATTATGTCATTTTAGAGTTACTGAAAGCGATATTTTTATGAAAATGTGAAACTTTTGGAGTGTGTGGTAAATAATGTGACTATCGGGTTTAAGAAATAATTAGAAAGGAAGTAAAATATGTCTGAAAAAAACAAAGAATATATCAGGTTTGTAATATTACTCACGAACGTGAAACCGTTTACGCCAGAAATTATCGCAAAGCATGTTGCTTATTTGAAAACGCTCGATGAAAAGGGGATTTTTGTGGCAGGCGGGCCTTTTATCGATTATAAGGGCGGGATGGTCATAGTTAAAGCGGCGGATATCGAAGAGGCGCGGGCGATAGCTGAAAACGATCCATTCGTAAAGAACGGTTACGACACTTACGAGTTGCGCACCTGGCTTTCGGCGTGCAGGGAAAATAATTATCTGTTGTAGGCGTTAAAAAGTTCTTTTAGCGGGCGGGATTTTCTGTTCGTCGAAGACGGCCGGCGTTGAACGTGAAATTTGAGTGAAGCCGGTGGCGCAAAAAGATATGGCGCCGCCGGGCCAGCCGATATTTATAAGCCAGTCGTACTCGCTGAGTTTGGCGTTAGCCGTTTTTCGCGGGGCGGATCTTTCTATCGAATCGATGCAAAGATCGAGTGAGCAGTCTTTCCAGTCTATGTCGATTTTAAGGTTGGAGGCGTTGTGGAAAGTAAGCGTGGCAGGCGATAACAGAAATTTATAATTTTCGCCCTCGTCGCTTATCCAGTCGTGAATATAATCGATATCGAATATAACTTCGAATTTTTCGGAGTTGAAGTGCAGCGAGTGGATATAATTGTCGTGCCAGTCGATTTTTTTGAAATCGCGGGTGGAGTATTTGGTTTTAATGGTCGTTTCGGCCATTTTGATTACCTCCGTCGGAAGATGCTGTTTAATCGGCTGTGTGAGCCGCGCCTAATTATATAACATAAAATAAAAAAAAGCAATAAAATGATGAAGTTAGGGTGTGCGAAATAAAAATATAT
>DIVV01000139.1 GCA_002423385.1 bacterium UBP16_UBA6123 | reverse complement strand
CCCACTATTTCTTTAAGCATTTTAACCTGCGAATACTCGCCGAAAACTTCGATCGCCTCTTCGTCACATTCTCCTTCCACGCGGTATTTTTCGCCATGCACCGCGATCAATTCCTTAGCGAGTTCCATAACATAATCGCCGTGATAGCCGTCTTCGGGAAACTCTACTTTAACGCCGAGCGCCTGGCGATATCTGACTAAAACCGATTTACCGAGATTTCTGATCTGATTTCCGGCGTCATTGCAATAATATTCGCGGGCGACGGCGTGGTTGGTGAATTCGAGCATCGAAGAAAATATATCGCCTAAAACTACCTGCCGGCCGTGGCTGACTGAAATAGGGCCGGTAGGATTGACCGAACCGAACTCCACGTTGACTTTAACGCCGTTGCCTATATTAACGCGGCCGAAATTTTCATTAAGTTTCAATATATTATAAGCGGCCTGGTATATAGTGTCGTTTGACAGGTAAAAATTAATAAAGCCGGGTGCTTTAACTTCAATTTTGGAAAAAATCGGCGCTTTGATAAAACCGGCTATAATTTCAGCCAGCGCGACCGGAGCTACGCCATAGGCTTTAGTGAGCTTCATCGCTATATTGCACGCGAAATCGCCGAACGCCTTATCACGCGGCGGCTCGAGACTTATCTGCTCCGCGCCGAATCCGGACGGCATACCGTTTTCGGAAAGAGCGCTGGTTTTAAGCTCGATTTTTCCTTTTGAAACCGCCTGCTGGACGGCTTCGTAAATATATCTTTTAACTTCCGGAATTATCGTCTGTTCACTCATTTATTAATCTCCTCATATTATTTTCTTCTCATATATATCAAAATCATTCCGACGAACGCCATTACGATATTAGGCAGCCAGGCCGCGAAGGCGGGAGACAAAAGCTGGGCTTCGCCGAGCGCCCTGCCGGAAGACATAATTATGTAATAAATAAAAATTATTATTATGGAAACGCCCATGCCAATGGAACCGCCCGAGCGCTTGGAAGCGACCGCCAGCGGCGCTCCTATCAATATAAAAACGCACGAAGCAAAGGGAAGCGCGGTTTTATTCCACAGCTCGATGAGCATATTTGTGGTATCGATTCCGGCCGCCTTGCTTTCCTTTATTTTTTCGCGCAATTTAGCGAAACTCATTTCACGCGGCGTGGTATAAGTGCTCGAAAAGCCGTCCTGCGAAGTATCGGTAGGCATAACCATTTTTTTATAATGGCCGAAATGTTTTTCTTCACCTTTTGAGTCGAATTCGCGCAGCACGCCGTTATAAAAACACCAGTTATAATTTTCCCAGTTGCCGTAAGAAGCCTCGATAATATTTGGATATTTATTGCGTCCGCTCAGCTCGAATACGGTAATATTACGCATCTTATCTTCTTTTTTATCGTATTTTCTAACGTAGAACATCCTGTTTTTTCCGCCTTCAAAAAATACGTTTTCGGCAATTTTCGGAAGCGGTCTTTTGAGTATCACCCGGCGATAAAGCTCGCGCCTTAAGTAAGTAGAGTTAGGCACGAGCACTTCGTTTAAAAATACGGTGAGCGCGGTCATAAAAAGGCCCACCCACACGAGTGAAATTACGATTCTGTAAAAATGGATGCCACTGGCTTTCATTGCTATAATTTCATTATCCGACTGCATGCGGCTGAGCGCGATTAAAACCGAAAATAAAAGCGCCATCGGAATAACGAGCACGAGCACGGCTGGCAGAGCATATAAAAAAAGTTTAACGGTCGTATCGACCGGAATACCTTTAGAAATAATATAATCGATGAGTTCCATTAATATATCCACGAGGAATATTGAAAGAAAAGTAAAAGTACCGAAAAAAAAGGAACTGCCGACCTCTTTCAAAATATATTTATCGATTATCTTAAGTTTTATCAATAATTATCAGAGCACCTTAATTAAATAAAAAAGAGAGATTAATAAAAATCTCCCTTTTTATCGTATTTGAAGTATAATGAACGAGATTACTGAACGACTACGACCGATCTTTTTCCGCCGTAACCGTCGTCAACGAATTCTTTCGCGTTAGGATCGGCGATCCATTCGGTATCGTCGACAACGAATTTATATTCATAACGGCCGGGTTCTAAAAACATCGTGATGCTCCAGTTGCCGTCGCCGAGGTCGAAAAGCTGATCAGAATTAATATCCCAATTATTAAAATCGCCCGTCAACACTAATTTTTTCGCGTTTTTATCCTGATATTCGAAAACCACGCTTTTTTTAGGAACGCAGGATTTTTCTTCGTATAATTCTTCTTCGATTTCCTTCTGACCGTAAAATTTACCTACAAAAAAAGCCACTACAGCCACAACCAGCATTCTAAACCACATTATAAATACCTCCTGAAATTTTAAATTATTTTTTTTCTTTTCTCTTTTTCGTTGTCATATAATTATTTGACTTAATTAGACGCTAACTAAAGTTTGACGCTCGCTACGTCGCGAATTAAGCAGGCTGACCTTCGAGTTTTTTGAGTTTTTCTTTTAAAATATCCGACTGCCTGCCGTTCGGAAATTTATTGAGGTAATTTTTATATTCATGAACCGCCAGTTCGATACGGCCGAGTTTTTCGTAGCAATCGCCTATCATGAACTGAACCAACTCGGAAAAATCACAGTCGGGATATTCAGATATTATCTTTTGAAAATACTCGACGGCTTTTTCATAATCGTGCGTGTTGTTGTAATACATGCTGCCCAGTGTAAAAAGATTTATAGGTATATCTTTTTTTTCATTTTCAGAGTTTTGCGAAAGCGCCTTGAGTTTATTTTCGTATTTCACTATTTTTTTGCCGAGAAGATAATTACCGACTATCAAGTCTAATACCTTGGTTTTAATAATATAGCATATCCACAAAAAAAATGCAATAAAAAATATTAATTTAAACTTTTTAGCCAAGACATGCCTCCTTTATTTGATTATGATTATTTAATTTTTTTATCGCCGGCTAAACATTAAACCCGGGGCGAACCGGCATCAGAACGTGTATATGAACTTCGCCTTCAAGTTCTTCTTTAGGATATATTTTAACCGGCGACTGCACTAAATTAAACTCGAGAATGCATTCATCGGATTTAATGGTCGATAAAACATCGATAAAATATTTAGCGTTAAAATTTATTTCAAGTTCGCCGCCTTCGATAACATTTACCGTCGATTCGGACCTGATAGATCCGCTTTTTGGCGAGCGCGCCGAATATAATATTTTATCGCCCGAAAGATTCAGCTTGACCGTGTTACTACTTTCTGAAGCGATAGGCATCATTTTGCGAAGTTCGCGCATAATTTCCGAAACACTTGCCGACAGCTTGATTTTATATTCCTTCGGTATTACCATATTGTAATCGGGAAATTTACCATCGATAAGGCGCGAGTAATATGAATAATTTTTAGTTTTAAAAGCAGCCTGGTTCGAATAAATGGAAATTTCGACTTCGTCCTGCATGTCGCATGAATTTTTTGATATTTCGTTAATTACCTTCGATATTATAATAATTTCGCCATGTTCTTTAATGGAATCGCCGTCGAATTTATACTCGGACATAGTGAGACGCTTTCCATCGGTGGCGACGGCTCTTAATGTTTTTTCAAGCGTTTTAAAATAAAGGCCGCAGTACGCCGGCTTAACCTGATCAACGGCAACCGCGTAACTCGTGCTTTTAATCATTGATTGCAATTTCGCTAACGGAACTTTAAAAGTGTACGGCGAGACTGAATCGAAAATCGGCAGTTGCGGAAAATCGTCGGGCGGCATTCCGAAAAGCGTGCTTTCGGTTTTTCCGCCGCTTAATTCGATATTAAAATTTTCTTTATTGCACGAAAAAGTTATGGAATCCGTCGATGAAAAAACGTCGAGAACGCTCGCAAACATTTTTGAAGAAACCATGGCTTCGCCGCTTTCTTCGATTTGCGCCTCGATAAAAATCTCGTAATACATTTCGAGATCGGTCGCGAAAAGTCTTATTAACCCCGCATCTTTTTTAGACGAGCAGTCGATGAGAATATTAGTGAGTATGGGAGAGGCCGAGGCCGACACAATTACCCGCGAACAGCTCTGAACTGCCTTTATTAAGTCGGTTGATTTAGCGACAAATTTCATTTATGTATTTACCACCTTTTTATTAAAATCTCTTTATATTGGAACTCTAGAGAATGTTCTTCATAAATTTTAGTCAGATTATATCATAGTTTAAATTAAAATGCAATTCATATTCGCGCCTTTATTATTTTTTTTTATCTTATTGACATTTTTAACTCTTTGATATAACATTTAGAAAATTTATTCAGCTTCTTAAAAAATTTAATAAATAAATAAAAGAGGGTGGTTCAAATTCAATCAAATACTAATTCGGACGGCACCGCTCCAGCGGCAAGTTTTTTATCCAGAATATTTCGAATCAAGTCCGTCGAACATATCATCGGCGAGGACAAAAAAGCTAAAGAGCACTTAAAAAGATCGCTCACCGGCATCGACCTTATATTTCTGGGCATAGGAGCCGTTATCGGAGCCGGAATATTCGCCACCATCGGAACCGCGGCCGCGGGCGACGCTCACAGGCTCGGGGCCGGTCCCGCGCTCATGCTTTCATTTGTATTAACTGCTATAGGCTGCGGTTTTTCGGCACTATGTTACGCGGAATTTGCCGCCATGGTTCCGATCGCCGGAAGCGCCTACACTTATTCTTACGCGACGCTCGGCGAGGTGATAGCCTGGATTATAGGCTGGGACTTAATTATCGAATACGCCATCGGCAACGTGGCCGTCGCCATAAGCTGGAGCGGATATTTTACGGAACTGCTCGCCGGCTTTAATATTCATCTTCCAAAATGGATGTGCATCGATTATCGCACCGCTATAGCGCAAGGCGGCATTATCGAAAACGCCCCGCATTTTTTCGGGATACCCATTGTTTTCAATCTTCCGGCCGTCGGCATAGTCACTTTACTAACTTTTTTAATCGCAATAGGAATTAAAGAAAGCGCGAGCTTCAATAAAGTTATGGTTATAATCAAGCTCGTAGTGCTCGCCTTCTTCTGCTTCGTCGGTTTTTATTACATCAAACCCGAAAATTTCACGCCGTTCGCCCCGAACGGTTTTTCGGGAATCTTGAGCGGCGCCGCCATAGTATTTTTTGCATATATCGGCTTCGACGCGGTTTCAACGCTCGCCGAAGAAACGGAAAATCCCGGCAAAAACCTTCCGATCGGAATCATCGGTTCGCTCGTGGTCTGCACTATCATCTACGTTCTTGTAACCGTCGTATTCGTCGGCATAATGCCTTTCGCCGAACTTAAAAACATGCTCGCTTCCGAAAAGGCGGAACCGTTGACAATGGCGTTAAAATATATCGGCACGAATGCCTCGGCCGAAAGTTTTACGAAGAACTTCATGAACTACGCCGCCGCTATCGTGGCTTTCGGCTCGGTAATAGCTCATACGGCCGTTCTTTTAGTATTTCAAATAGGCCAGCCTCGCATATTCTTTTCGATGTCGCGCGACGGACTTCTCCCTAAAGCATTTTCTTCAATCCATCCAAAATATAAAACGCCTTTCTTCTCTACGATCGTTACCGGCGTTATAGTGGCGGGATTTTCGGCCTTCATGAATATAGACGAAATGGTCGATTTATGCAACATAGGTACGCTTTTCGCCTTTATACTCGTCTGCATAGGAATAATAGTGTTAAGAATCAAAGAACCCAACCGCGTAAGGCCTTTCAAAGCTCCGGGCGGGCTTATAATTCCCATACTGGGCGTAGTTTCCTGCCTTACGCTTACCTACGGACTGCCGCTTGTCACCTGGAAGCGTTTCGTTTTCTGGCTCGCCGGCGGTTTGATATTTTATTTCATGTACGGCTACTCGAAAAGCAGGCTCGATCCTAAAAACGCCGATAAGGCCGAGCCGATGCCGGAAATAGACGGAGCCGACCATTTTTAATAGCATATTCAAAATAAATACATTCCTGGTTCAGAAACAATGTGAAATATGGTAAAATAAAATTTGAATTTTACTTACGGACTTTAAAATCATTAAAATCAGAAAGGGCAGAATATAATGTCATTAATTAATTCAGCACTGACGGCATACGCTTTGAAGTTAAAGCCGGCGTCAAATTCCATCAAACAAATAATAAGTTTTTTTATTATCGAACCGGCCGGATTTTTTCTGCGCGCCATGTGCCCGGCGGCACACGCTTCCGAAATACATGACAGCGTTAAATCGGCGAATATCGAAAAAGTGAGGGAACTGCTTAAAGCTAAAAGCTGCGCTCCAGATGAAACAGACGACGACGGCTGGACACCGCTCCATTTTGCCGCGGTATTCGGCGACAGGGAAATAGCGGCGTTATTAATCGAAAACGACGCGGCAGTCAATGTGCAGTCAATAGACGGCTCTTCGCCGCTTCATCTGGCGGTCGAAAACAACGAATTCGGCCTGGCCGAATTTTTAATATCGAAAAACGCTAACGTGAACGCGCAAAATCTCGACGGCGAAACGCCCCTGCATCTTGCCGTCAACCTCGAATATTACCAATTCAGCGAATTACTGATTAAAAATAACGCCGATATCACGCTGGTTGAAAACCTCGGTGAAACTGCGCTCCACCTGGCCGCGCGCGGCGGATTTATTCAAATGGCCGAACTTTTCATAGAATACGGCGCCGATATCAACGCGCGCAACCGCTACGGCTGCACTCCGCTATTCCACGCGATAAATATGCAGCACAATGAAATCATTAACCTTCTGCTGTCTAAAGGCGCCGACGTGAATATCAGCGATAATAACGGCTGGACGCTCGTTCACGAAGCCGTCGAAAAAGAAGACGCCGCTATAGTCGAACTTTTAATATCCCACGGCGCCGATATCAACGTCAAAGACTCCAACGGCGAAACGCCCATTAATATAAGCTCCCAGCGGGAGGCTTCGGATATAACTCAGATTCTCGAAGCTAACGGGGCAAAAGAATAAGCGATATGACAAATAGATATAAAGACCGTGAATAAAAAAAATTAACCAACAATTTAAAAACTACAAAATAAAATGAAGGCTGGTTTATAATGAATAAATTTTTAATGATATGCCTGGCGCTTATTTTTACTTTAACGATGCTTAACGGCTTCGCGCAGGCAACTAATTTCAGTTCGGAACAGGCAGTTTGCCCTTTATGTGGCAATAAAGTAAAAATTAACTCACTAATGTCGACGAATTCCTTCGGCGGACACGACAGGGATTTTTTATCCTACGCTTCCGGCGACCAGCCGCTGATAATTCTTCCGATCACCTGTGATAAATGTTATTATTCCGGCTATGGCAGAGATTTTGAAACCGTCGAAACCTTAATTTTAGTTAAATTGAAAGATGAAATATTGACGAAAAAAAATATCGTTGCGCCCGCGAGCATTCTTTACGACTTAAAGGCTGCTCCTTCACCGGCCGCCTCCCCGATACCGGCTTTTATCAAATACGACCTTATAGCTCAAACCTATAAAATCGCAGGCAAAGAAACAAGCGAAATATTCAGTCAGTATTTAAACGCCGCCTGGGCGCTGCGCCTCGAGCACGAACTCTGCTTCGATTTAAGAAGCGTCGAGGCGCAAAACGCGGTTGTGTGGATGCGTAAAAATATCGATTTAACTTCAATCGACACCACTGAAAATAATAACGCCGCCTCGGAACTGGCGACGGGACGTCTGCTTTTAAAACGCGCCGCAGGATTGGCGGGCGACGATCTGCTAAACTGCTCGCTCGGCGCTTTATTTTTATTAAGAAGCCACGGCGAAAACAGGGAAGCCGAAAAGGCGCTTGAAAATTTAAGGCATGTGTTAAACCCGGCGCTTTTTGATACGCTCGAAAAAAAAGTTAAAGAATCCATAGCGCTGGAACGAAAATATCTTCGCCTGGCGCTTGAAGCGCTAAAATCGGATATCGCCGCCGGAAAGATTAAAGGCGATTTCCAACTGGCGCAGATGTATTATCTGGCCGGCGAACTCAGCCGCCGCTGCCTGGATTTCAGCGAAGCTAAACTGTATTATCAAAAAGCGTCTTCGCTCAATAAATTAAATCCGCCGATAGACCGCTACGCAAAAGAACAGCTCGAATTGTGCAAGTAGTATAAAAAATATAATATTAGAAAATGGTGATATTTCTCCGTTATGGATATATTCTCTGAATTTATAACCGGCAGCCAGCGCGCGCTGGCTAAACTTATAACGCTTATAGAAAATTTCGACCGCAAAGGTTTTGAAATACTGACCGCGCTCGAAAATCATTATAAAAGCGCGCCGCGCCGAAACGGTGATCGAGCATTAAAACAATCGGTGATAGGCATTACCGGGCCTCCGGGCTCCGGAAAAAGCTCGATAGTCGACCGGCTCGCCCGTAAAATAATCGCTGGCGGCGAAGGAAAAACCATAGGCATAGTCGCTTTCGACCCTTCGAGCCCGTTCACCGGCGGGGCGATACTCGGCGACCGCGTCAGAATGTCTAATTTCACCTCGCCCGATTTATTTTTTAGAAGCATGGGAACGCGCGGCTCTCTCGGCGGAATGTCGAAAGCCATTTCCTATGTGTTGAGAATTTATGAACTTTACGGCTTCGATTATATCATAGTTGAAACCGTCGGCGTCGGCCAGCTCGAAATCGATGTCGTCAAAATGACCGATACGACTATAATCGCCGAAGTGCCCGGGCTGGGCGATGAAATTCAGGCCATTAAAGCCGGGCTTTTTGAAATAGGCGATATCTTCGTAATAAATAAAAACGACAGGCCCGGCGTGGATAAAATATTTTGCGAAATAAACTATATGCTCGGCTTAAGGCGCGAAAAACAATCGGTGGATAGTGAAGACGGCGGCGACTGCTGGCAGGTACCCATTGTAAAGACCAACTGCATAAGCGGCGAAGGCATCGACGAACTTCTCGATAAAATCAACGCACACCGCGACAAGTTATATAACGAAAACAGAATATTACAAAACCGTAAAATGCGGCTTCGCGAACAATATATGAGCTTCGCCCGTGATTTTATCGAAGATAATTTAATGCGTGAATTAAGCCGTGACGGCGAGTTTAAAGATCTGGTGGAAACCGGCCGGCTTAATATATTCGAAAACTCATCTGAGCCTGGTTTTAAAAAAATAATGCTTAAAATGACGGCTTTGCTGACCGATAAGATCGAATCGCTTTAAATTATGGTAACGACGCAATTAATTTTACCGGCCTTACAATATTAACCAATTAATCTCATTATAATATGAAAAATCTTCTAATCTCGTAATTTATAAATGAAAGGGCCCCTATGAAATTAGCCACTTTATGTTATTTAAAAAAAGACGGCAAAACTCTCATGCTGCACAGAGTAAAAAAAGAAAACGATATGCACGAAGGTAAGCACAACGGCCTGGGAGGCAAATTCGAAGAAGGCGAAACACCCGAAGAATGCGCGGTGCGCGAAGTTTTTGAAGAAAGCGGACTTGCCGCCAAAAACCTTATTTTAAAGGGAGTAATTACCTTTCCCGCCTTCGCTAAAGGCGAAGACTGGTATGTCTTCGTATTCGTAATCGATAAATTCGAAGGCGAAATGACGGTGTCGAATGAAGGAAACCTTGAATGGGTGAACGATTCCGATCTTTTAAATTTGAATTTATGGGACGGCGATAAAATATTTTTAAAATGGCTCGAACAGGACCGCTTTTTTTCAGCTAAATTTACTTATGAAAACGGAATTCTTACAAGCCACAGCGTTTACTTTTATTAACGGCCTTCATACGCTTAAAACAATGCGCGATTTTTAATTATTAACCGAACGCTCCGCAACAGGCAGCATAGCGTCGCTTTTCGCCTTATATTTTTTATTGACTAAATAAACTAAAATCATAACCGCGGCTATAAAAGCCGCCAGCGGAATAAATATTGAAAACACCGACAGCGCGAACGCCCCGGAAGCCTCCGCCGTAGATACGACGGGATTCCCCGTTCCCGCCGTAGCCACGCTCGAAGTCAAACGCGTAACGGTAGTAAGGCCCTGAACCGCCGCCGCGGCGCCGCCTCCGGCTATTATGGCCAGGCTCCACTTTAAAAACGGCGCAATATCTCCCACGGCCGATGCCGTGAGAATAATGCCGGCAACCACAGCCGCAGGCGCGGCTAAGGTGTCGAGCATATTATCGACAAAAGGAATGTAATAAGCCGTAATTTCAGCTATCGTAGCTATTAAAAAACAAATAAGCGCGATATCGCCCGCTATCCATTCGAAGCCCGGCGATAATTTTATATAAGACATTTTAGCGGCGAAACTCAATATGAGAAACGGAACGAACACGCGAAACCCGCAGGCGGCACTGAGCCCTATTCCCGTCAACGCACCGAAAATAAATTCCATAATCCCCTCCGCACGATCTTAATTTAAATAATCCATCGTCAGCGCGACTTTATTTACTTCGACTTCCGAACTGACTCTTATTATATACTCGCTCAATCCCACTTTAGTGGCTGGATTGCCCCAGTCATAAGTGTAGCCGAGCCTCGTCCACGGATAGGTGTTAGTTTTCACCTGATCGTTATACCAGTCGATATGCGCCTGCGGCGTACCGGCCGGAAAATCAAGTCCGGCTTCCGTATCGTCTATCTCGGGGTCTTTCGCGGGACGGAAAAGATCAGCCGGACGGGCCCATAACTCGACGAACCATGTTTCGCTTTTCGTCGGCGGCATTCCAAGAAGCTGATCTATCCTCAATATTATATTTGAACCGGGCACGTTTTCTTTTTTTAATATATCTTTGACTTCAGGAGCCAGAGTAACCCATACCTCGCGAACTAAACCGATTTTTTTATTCTGTGAATATCCGGGCCACGAAGCCCAGGTGCTGACTAAAACACGGCGATTTTCAGCCGGATCGTTCGCATTCCATATCAATTTCGTATTAGCCGCACTCACGGGGCTTAAATTTCTGTAAATATCAGCGGCCGCCGGATGCTTGGACGCCGTTACGGCACGGTTATATGCGTCCCACGGGGTTTTTGCAATCTCACTCTGATCGTCGGAACTAAAACACGAAACTAAAAATACCATCGAGACTAAAA
>DIVV01000034.1 GCA_002423385.1 bacterium UBP16_UBA6123 | reverse complement strand
TACTTTTTGGACAGGACTCATATATCATGTAGTATTCGCTATTATCGTATGAAAAAGACTGTAATTTTATCACTTTTCATCATTTTTCTATTTTTGGCCGCGTTCACTCCTCAAAACGCGGCGGCGGTCGATAACGTCGAGGCCTCCATCGACGTCGTGGATTCCACCGGCTATACTTCGTTGATGCTATTTTTGAAAAATAATAATTTCAATAACGCGATGCTCGCGCTCGAACGAGGCGTGGATGTTAATATCAAAGGTCGCGATGGGAAAACAGCATTAATCATCCTGGCCGAAAATGCGAGCGGCCCCGACATACGGAATAATGTTGAACGCCTGCGATTATTTGACATGATTTTAAAAAAAGTCAAAAACATTGACGAGCGAGATTCGTACGGTAATACGGCGCTGATCCTCGTTTCACGGTCGGGCGATTCGGAAGGTGTAAAAATTCTCATCGAATACGGCGCTGATGTCAACGCCATGAATTACGCCGGCACAAACGCCCTGCTCGAATCGCCGACGGTTGAAACGGCGTATTATCTTGTTAAAACCGGCGCGACAATAGACCAGGACGTCGGTATCCTCTCTCCCGCGACGCTGAAAAAGCTGTTTTGCATAAAAAACATCGAAATCATCAAGCTGATCCTGGACGAAAAAATCGATGAAATAAAAGAGTTCGATGAAAAAACGGTTAGCGAGTTTTTTAGCGTCGACAATACTTTAAACTCTATAAAAGCGCTTATTTATATAGCCACAAAGAAAAAAATAAAGCCGGACAAAATTCATTCACTGCTTTTTGGCAAAGCAAAAATCGACGATCCCGAATTCATGAAATTAATCCTCGAAGCCGGCACTCGAGAACTGGTCGATTATCTGAAAACTAAAGGTTTTAAGCTCGAATTCAGGCATCAAGATTTTGACGAGGTCGACATCGCTATCCGCGCGGGAAACGACGACCTCGTTTCGATGTTTTTAAAAGATAAAAAAGCGTTTTACCGCAAGAGCGTCGACGCCAGATTACTGGAAGCGTTCCGGACGGCACGGATATCAACGGCAAAAACGATCTCGAACTCGTTCGATACCATCGAGGCGAAACTTGCATCGTTAACGATAAGTGAATTCGCTCAATTTACAGACTTAAACGGCATCGAAATGATTTTAAAAATCGTCGCAGCGCCAGAAAGAGCTCGAATCATTTCGGACGCTTTCGGACATTTATTGGATCTACGGAAACAATACGAAGCAGTCTGGCTGATGAAAACGCTGCCCGGGATCGAAGGCGGCTCCCGCGATTCTGAAGGCGTACCCCTTTTCATAGCGGCGTGCGCCGCCGGCAACATCGAACTGGCCGGGCTTGTCCATAAAAAAGGCGTTGACGTAAATATAACGGATTTCGAAAGACGCACGGCGCTTTACTATGCCTGCGTTAACGGCGATCTGGAAACAATAAATTTTCTGGCGGCCGTTGGCGCAGATTTCAACTTGACCAGCTATCTGGAGCGTTTGGAACCTGTTATACTGGCGGCCCGCGCGGGACATATCGAAGTCGTGAAATATTTTCTTAAAAAGGGGCGGAGCATCGATTGCAAAAGCCAATTCGGTATGACACCCCTGCTCGCCGCGCTTGCCGGCAAACATAGCGAATGCGCGAAAACGCTCATAGAGATGGGCGCCGATATAAATGAAAAAGAATTCGGAACGGCTTTGAAACTGGCCGTCGAGAATGAAGACGTCGAAATAATAAAAATGCTGATAGAAAAAGGCGCCGATTTAAACAGCGTTCAGCACGGAAAAGTGCCGCTGCATATGGCGATATCGCAGGAAAATCCCGCGCTTATAAAATACTTTGTAGAAAACGGAGCCCGAATCGACATCATCGATTTCAGCGGCCTCGGCGTCCTGCACGTTGCAGCCAGGACGGGAAATGTAGCGATAATGAAATCGCTGGTCGAGCTCGGCGCTAAAATCGATCTGGTGAGCCAGAGCGGCAGTACGCCTCTGTTCGTCGCGCTTGAAAATGGAAAGATCGAAGCTGCGAAATATTTGATCTCGCTGGGCTTGAATATTAAAACTTTAGGAAATTTCACCCGCGAAGCCGTCAATTTCGCGTTTAAAAATAACTGCGACGATATGGCTATCGCCATATGCAAGAGCGCAGGAGACGAAGATTTATTGTTCATTACGGCCATAGAAAGTAGAAAAACCGACATTGCGGTTAAAATGATAAAGGAACGCAAGGCGTTCAACGCCACCGTGAAGGGCGAATCCATTATCGTCAGGGCCGCGCGAGCCGGTGCGCTGGATATAGTCAAATTCCTCGTCGAAGGAAAGTCGGATATAAACGCTGTGGGAAAGAATGGTACGACCGCGCTTCTTTGCGCCGCCGGTAACGGCGATATACCGATGATAAAGTATCTGATAAAAAACGGCGCGGATCCTAACGCAAAGGATTTCGAACGAAGTTGCGCCATAGTATATGCGGCCGGCAACGGCAGCATAGAAGCCCTGAATATTTTTAAAGACCTTGGCCAGAGCGTCAGTTACAAAAACTGGCACAACCTGACGCCGTTAATCGCCGCCGCCATAAATAAAAAATTCGATTTGGTCAAGTACCTCATATCCCTGAACGCCGAATTGAACGGATATTATCACGTCAGCGAAGAAACTCGAGGCAACGTATTGAATTTTGCCGTACGTGAAAGGAACTTCGAAGTCGTAAAAATGCTCGTCGATAAAAAAATGGATTTGACTGATATGGCGGCCTCACAGGCTCTGATTTATTCCCTTTCGAGCAGCCGGAACGATGATATCGCGATGCTCTTGATAAAAAATGGCGTCAACGTTAATAAAATAGGATGGCGTGAATATAGCGCTTTATATAATGCGGTCATTAACGAAAATTACAATATCCTCGGCGAGCTCATCGAGCACGGCATAAAAATCAATCCCTACACGGAAAGCGGACGTCAAATCATCGCCGCGGCATCGAAAATAAATATCAACGTTAAAAACCGGCTGACAGAATTAGTGAAAAAACCAGAGACGGATCGAGCCCTCGTAAAAGAGTGCGAACTTACCCGCCATATCGCCAACAACAATCTTTCGGCCGCGGCTTCATTGTTAGACGAAGGCTGCGACATTAACTTCAGGGACGACAATTATAACACCCCGCTCATTAACGCAATAAATGCGGGTAACTTCGACATGGTAAAATTATTGCTTGAAAAGGGCGCTTCGCCGAACTTATCGGGAGCTTATGACCAGCGTCCTCTAACGCTCGCCATTCAAAAACACGATCTTAAGATGGTTGAATTATTAGTTAAAAACGGCGCCGACATTAATTATTCCGACCACTATAACGAGCTTCCTCTTGTTATATCAACAGATGATTTTTATCATGATATTTTCCATTATTTAATCTCAAAGAGCGCAGAAGTGAATATTTGTTCATCCTGCAATAGAACGCCGCTTATAGCTGCTTGCGGGTCCATACACAACAATGAAATATACATTAAAACCCTGCTGGCAAAAGGCGCTGACATAAATGCCAGAAATTTTTCAGGCGACACGGCTTTGGATATCCTGTCATTAAATTGCCGCGCAAAAGATATAAATTTGATATACCCGAACTTCGACAAATCAAAAATAAAACTTAATAAAAATGCAATGGACTTTATAAAACTAAATGCGGCCATTTCCAGAGAGTCTACCGAAGAAGTGCTGGCTTTAATCAAAGATGGCGCCAACGTCAACTGCGTCACAAACTTTAACGTGACGCCACTGATGACGACCCCTAATTTAAGAAATTTAGACATGATCGACTTATTAATCGATAACGGCGCCGACACGCTCACCCCGACGGGCAAAAGTATCTTTGACTTCTATCATGTCAACAGGTCAAACATTGAAATGGGCAATTTTTTTTTCAAACTCGTCTCAAAATTTCCTGAAACATTCGACGAGTCCGCATCGTCGGATTTATCCACCCCCGAAGAGATTAAGCGTGCAGTGGAAGCGGGAGTTAAATTCAAACGCGAAACGACCACCTCTAATTCATGGCTTTATACGTGGATATATCGCCAGAATTTCGACAATGCGCTTGAATTATTAAAACATCTGCCCGATGAAGCGATTAACAAAAATGGTAGCGCTTCTATCGAGCGTCTGTGTTTGTTAAAAATCGAAAAAAACAACATTGAAAAAGCTAAAGCCGTCATTGATAAACTTATAAGCAGGGGGATAAGTCTCGATACGAGGAACGTCGCCGGCAATACAGCCCTGCACTTGGCCGCATATTCGGAACAAACCGAAATAATGATGCATTTACTTGACCGGGGCGCCAATCCACGGCTCCTTAATAATAAAAAGGAAAGCCCTCTCAGCATCTGCCTGTCCAAAAAAGCAGATCAGACCGTCGTGGCCCGCATGCTTGACGTTTGTACAAAACGGGACATAACGCAAAAAACTTTATCGACCGGCGAAAACGAATTGAAAGTTAAAGACATAAACGCGGACGCACTGAAAACTGTTATCGCGGATAATTCTCCGCTCGATCAGGCAACGATAATCAATCAGTTTTTAACGGCATCGGATAAAAGAGATCGCGAATTAATGAAATCGTTATTGGCCAAAATTGAAGCCATCGATACCTGCCTTACTTATAATCCGGCTGCGGTATTCATCGATTTTAACGATACCGAAGAAATATATATTCTGGCAAAAAAAAGAAAAAAAGGATGGGCTGGAAAGGATTATTACCTCGAGGCGCTGGAGGCGGCAATGAAAAGCAAAACGGCTACATGTGATTTATTTATCGAATTATTCCATAAAAAAACAAAAATGAGCGACGAAACGCTCCGGCAAGCCGAGATCGTGTCTTATATAATAAAGGCTTTTGAAAATAAAAAATACGATGTCGTCGTGCGGCTTGAAAATATATTAAAAGGAGGCAATTTGCGTTATAATTCACCGTCGCTACCCCGCTGCGCTAATCGCGGCGTCGCTCTGGAACTGGTTCGAACACTTTTGAAAAATGGAGCCAGCCCTGACTCCACTGACGAATTCAATGTTTATGCACTAACGAGAGCGATTGAAAACCGCAACTTCGAAATGATGAATATGTTGATAGACAAAGGTGCCGATTTAAGATCGTATGTCGGTATCACTGCTATGCAGTGCGCCGTTAAAGAAGGACTTACCCAAACGGTTGCCTTTCTTATCAAAAAAGGCGCGGACGTTAATGCGATTCCAGCCCGCAATGAAACCTATCTCGGTATCGCGGTAAAACGTGGCGAGCTGAAAATGGCGGAACTGCTCATCGAGAACGGGGCATATTTCGATAAAGATTCGACGGAAGGCAAAGTTCTCCTAACTGCGGCATCGAGCCTCAAACCTGAGTTGGAGAAGTTATTAAATAAAGGCGGAAAGGCTGATATACTCAGAAAAATAAAGGCGGCAAAGAGACTCAACACGTTAATTGAATCAGGTGAGGTGAAAGGCGCTCTCGAACTCATAGAAACGCTCGAAGATTTGAATGTCATGAACGAAACCGGAAAAACGCATTTATTATATGCCATCGAACTGCACGAGAATATTATAGCCGATATGTTGATTAAAAAGGGCGCCGACTTGAATCTGCAAGACATAGCGCAGCAAACGCCGTTGATCGCCGCTGTACGATATAAAAACATACTGATGGTGAATGAATTGATCGCCGGCGGGGCGAAAATTGATATAGCGGATTTCAATGGAAAAACGCCGCTGATACTCGCCGCAGAGTTCGCATACGAAGATTGCGCAGAAACGCTGTTGAAAAACGGAGCGAATGTTTCCTGCAGGGACTATTCAGGCAAAACCGCCCTCGATTGCGCAAAACGAGCAGGAGCTAAAAAAATAGAAAAAATGATCGAATCTATAAAATAGAAGAAAATCTATTTTTCGCTCGAAGGCCCTGATTCGGGCGGGCATTCATTTTTAGATTCATCGTCCAGCCCGATAAAAGCAGAGTTCGAACTTTTTAGTTTTTTCAATTTGATATAAGCTATCGCTATATTAATAAGGATCAGTAAAAGACCCAGCAAAACGTAAAAATTGCCGAACTCTTCGAGAAGAGTGCGAGAGTCAATTGAGATAAGATCCGCAAAGCAGTACCGGGGACGGAACATATCAAGAACGGTACAAACGAAAAAAATGGATATATATTTTAAAATACCAGGCATAACGCATCAACTCAATCGTTATATATTCACCACATTTACAGGTGCATAACTTATTATACATCTTTTTCTGAATTTATGCAATAAATTTGTAGGCCGGGATAGTAAAATTTTAAGACGGACATTCGAATGATACTTTTAAGCTAAAAAACACCACTGCCGGCAATTTTCAAAAAAAATA
>DIVV01000009.1 GCA_002423385.1 bacterium UBP16_UBA6123 | reverse complement strand
TTTTATATTCAGGGAGAGTAAAGGGGGCACGGGGGAAAAGAGAGGGCCATTGGTCCTTTCTTTCCCCCCGTCGCGGTCTTAAGCGGTCTTAAGCGGTCTTAAGCGGTTTTAAAAATAAAAGGCAAATTTAATAAAAAATATATAATTACCGTAGCAAATATTTATAGTGCGTTCGGACTTCGCTCCGAAAATATCTAAAAAAAATCGGAGAATAATCCGATTTTTCAACTTGTTTTTTTATAAACATCTCATTTTACTATGTTTTAACAATTGGCACGAAACTTGTCTAATAAAAGGCAGAAAGCTAAAATTTATAAAGAGGTGGTAATTATGATGAAATCTAAATTAACGGTAATGGCAGTGGTATTTTCAATTTTATTAGGCTTTACGGTTGCATTCGCTCAAACAGAGGGCACGACTACGGTTTCAGCCGACCAGGTTAAAGCGGCGTTAGATAAATTCACGGCGGCCAGGAATGAATATCAGTCGCTTGTTAAAAGCGGCGCAGATCAGGCGGCCCTTGATTCCGCGCGTGTTAAATTCGAATCCGCCAGAATCGAGTATCAAAAACTCAACCAGGCCGCCGGTAATTGCACGACTCCCGGTTCCGGCAAAAAAAATAATAAAAACGGAAACGCTCAGGGCAACGGCCTTAAAAAACGCGACGGCTCATGCGGACAGATACCATCATCGATAAGCGGCCAGACACAAAATAACTCATCTATGGGTAAAGGCAGAGGCAACGGCAGAAGCGGCAGATAATATTACCGCGGGCTAATTTAACTGAATCGTTTTAATCACAAAAGGCCGGATAATACTTCCGGTCTTTTGTGACCTCGGCCCCGTAAAAATTATTCAGCGCCCGCCGCAGAGTAAATTGAAAAAATATTTTAGACGGCGGTGATTCAATATTAATTATCTAAAATATTACTTATCTAAAATATTACTTATTGCGCTTTAGCGGCAGTAGTGTTATAATAATCTAAAAATAAGAAGGTAATTTAATGAAGTTAGTCAACCATAAATTATTAATGATTTTAATACTAACGATGGTTTTATTTGTGTCGGTTTTTATGGCGCAGGAACCACAAAATAAATCACGCGGCGGACGAAGTTATATTACCGATATATTACTTCCGTCTGTAATCGATGATATTAAAGCAAAACCGTCGCCCGGTAAATATTTTAAAGACGGCATCAAATACGAAATACTTAATACCACGGATTCGGAACAGATTTTTAAAGAATGCCAGAAGCAATTAGACTCATACTACGATTCAGAAGAAGACTCCTACATATACCTTAAAAAAATAATAATTAACGAAAACAATCAACAGCGTGATATATTAGCGCGAATTACCGTTAAGCGCGATTATAAAGCTCAATTTTATTCATTTATTAAATCTAAAAAATCCATCGTCTTTTTAACTATTATATTTTTAGCTTTCACCGCGCTTTATTTCATATTTTCTTCATACACTTCTTCATTAAAAGCTGAAGTGGAATCGCATAAATATCAATCGCTGCAAAAATTAGCGCGCGGATTAGCGCATGAAATTAGAAACCCGCTCAACGCGATACACTTATCGCTACAGTTAATCGGTGATACCAATGACGGCGGCTGCATCAATAAAAATGACGAAGTCAAAACTGCGGCGGCAAACGCCGCGCATAATAAAGATGAAGTCAATGAATGCCTTGATATTATTAAAGATGAAATTAAGCGGCTCGACGAAACAGTTACCAGATTCATGCAATATTCAAAAGATATAATATTGCATAAAGAGCTTATAGATATAGACAAACTTATCGATAAAGCCGTTAAAATTACCGCGCCGGTATTCGAACAGAAAAAAGCGCTGGTCGAATTCATTAAAAATGAAAACGGCGGCATTAAATGTTTTGCGGACGAAGCTCTTTTATACCAGGTAGTTTTTAACATTCTTAAAAACGCCGTTGAAGCTATTTCTGACGGCGGACGCATTAAAATTATAACCGGCATTGAAAATAATATCGTTAATATCGGCATTTCTAATAACGGAACGGAAATAAAAGATTCTGATATCCGCAAAATATTCGATTTTTATTTTACTACCAAAATAGAAGGCAGCGGCATAGGGCTGGCGCTCGGTAAAAAAATAATAGAAGCGCACGGCGGAGAAATTAAAGTTAAAAGCACGCCGGTGGAAACTGAATTCAATATTAAATTACCGGCTTGATTTTATTATGAGCTGAAGGTGAATATCAATGAAATATAATATACTAATTATCGAAGATGAAAAAAACCAGGCCGAACTTATATCGAAGATACTTACTAAAAAGGGGTTCGAAACTTCGAGCGCACAGTCTAAAAAAGCCGCGCTCGAAGCTTTATCCTCCGGCCGCTTCGATTTAATACTTACCGATTATAAACTGCCGGATGCGACGGGTCTTGATATAATTAAAGAAGTTAAAGCCATAAATCCGGAAATTACAATTATAGTAATGACGGCTTTCGGCGATGTCGATATCGCCGTTTCATGCCTTAAAGCGGGGGCTTCCGATTTTTTAACTAAACCGCTCGATCTCGGGGAGCTGGACCGCGTCATATTTAAATTGCTTAAAAATAAAATGCTGATCGAAGAAGTTAAGCAACTCAGGCGCGATATTGAAAGCGGATACAGCGCGGAATCTATTTGCGGCACCAGCCCCAGGCTGATGGAAGAAGTGCAAAAATCCATTAAAGCCGCGCGCACCGCTACCAGCATTTTAATACGCGGTGAAAGCGGCACGGGTAAAGAAGTATTTGCTAATCTTATCCATTATAACAGCGAGCGCAAGGATATGGCCTTTATTAAAATTAACTGCTCGGCCATTCCCGCCGAACTTATTGAAAGCGAATTATTCGGGCATATGAAAGGTTCTTTCACCGGCGCTCATGCCGAAAAAATTGGCAAATTCGAAGCAGCCGACGGCGGCACTTTATTTTTAGATGAAATCGGCGAAATGTCCACCGCTATGCAGGCTAAACTTCTGCGCGCCATTCAGGAACGCGAAATAGAACCGGTCGGCTCGATCAAGCCGCGCAAAATCGACGTGCGCCTTATATTCGCCACCAACGTTAATCTCGAAACCGCAGTAGCTGAGCAAAAATTCAGAGAAGACCTTTACTATAGAATTAATACGGTAACGATAAACCTGCCGCCGCTGCGCGATAGAAAAGAAGATATAGCCCTGCTGGCTAAATATTTCATCAATAAATTCAATAAATCATTAAATACTAATATCAAAGAAATATCCAGCGAAGCACTCGACCGGCTTATTAAATATCCATGGCCGGGTAATATCAGGGAGTTACAGAATATAATCGAAAATACAATGGTTTTAATGGAGCGTACGGATGAAATAATATATTTAAGGAACCTGCCCGAAAAAATAGCCGATTATAAATTATCAGGCGCCGATCAGGCCGATGATTACATTAAAATAAAAGCGGCAATCACCGATTTGCTCGATAAAAACTATGCGCAAAATAAAAACTTTAATATCGGCCTTTTTTTAGACGAAATCGATAAATATATGATCAAATGGGCCGTCGATAAAATGAAAGGCACCGGCGTTAAATCGCGGGCAGCGGACTTTTTTGAATTAAACGAAAAAAGCGTTAGAAATAAAATCGATAAATATAATATTAATTTATAATAAATTAAACAATTGTGTAATTGACTGATTAAACGATTACTTAATTAACCGATGCAGCGCTTTATATATGGTTTAATAAAGCGCGGTTTAATTTTATTTTCGCTTATTTAAATTCGGGTCGTTCCATTTCTTTATAACGGGCCGCGCCGAAACCATTTAACTTGAATTTCAGCCCGCGCAGACGGCATGTAAGCCGGCCGGCAAGCGGCATATTATAAGACGCGCAGTCGTTATGTAAAAAACAGAAATCCGCGCATTTAATCTTCATTATTTTTTCGGAAAATTCCTCCGGTGAATATAAAACGCCGTCTAAAAAGTAATTTTCGACCGAGTAACCGAGCGCCGAATATGTATCGGAAGCCTTGCCGGAATGTATTTTATAAAAATCCATAAATGTCTTGCGGTCGGTTACGGCATTAAAGGCCGACGGGTTTTCAAAAAGCGGCGAGCCCGGTTCAATTTGAACGCCCCAGCTCATCATGCGCCCTATATTTTTAAATTTTTTATTTATATCGGATATCATCTTTTTAGTATCGTAGAGCGTTTTAATATTTTCATGCGGTATACCCATCGTGAAAAAAACATCGGCGCGTATTTTATTTTTTTCAAGTTCATCGAGTGAATTAAATAACTCGGCGTTAGTGAAGTTAAAACCTTTATTGCTGCCGCGTACATCTTCATTGCCGCATTCCGGCGATATCGCCACTACCGATTCTTTTAAATTAAAAGTGGAGGCGAAACTCTTTATAAACTCGGGCGCCGGCAGGGCGTAACATTCAAAATACAGCCCGCAGTCAAGTTTTCTGCGCTTTATTATATCGAATAAATCGATATAGTAACTTTGTTTTTCCGGCTCGATGTCGAAACACACCGCGAATGTTTTATAGCCGAACGCCATGCCTTCTTCTATAGTGTCCGCTACTTTTTGCAAATCGCGCCACATCACGCCCGTCGCGTAATTCATTTTCTTCTGGTTAGGCGCGCAGCCAGCGCACCAGGTACACGAAGTAACGCAGCCGCGGCCAACCTCGATCGGAAACATTTTTAAACCCATGTTATTATATTTGATGTTATCCGAGATAGAAAGGTTTTTTGAATACGCTAACGGAAATGAAAATAATTTTATATAATAACCAAAATTTTTAAGAAGCGATAGCGCGCTGAAGCGCATCGAATTAAACATAGCCGCCTCGGTTACATAATCCTGATAAGTACCGCCCGGCATCGTCGTATAGCGGCCTTCACTGTAATCGCCGCCGGGTATAACTTTCGAATTTAAATCGGATAAATTCGATAACACTAAATTCTGTATCACCTTTTTTTCCAGCGGCTTCAAAGCGGCCACCGCGCCCGTTATAACGCTGGTTAAATCTATTATGGGCCGCTCGGCGTAACCTTTGATAATCCCGTCTATAAAGGGAAATTCAGCCACTATTTCAGAGGCGAAATATGAGGCCGTAAAACCACCTAGAATCACCGGAATATGCGGAAAGGCCGCCTTTATTTTCGAAGCGACATTTATTACGTCGTATGACTGATAATGCCAGAATAACGGCATATATATAACTTTAATATTGCTTTTTGCCCTTATGAACTCTATAATCGAAAAATCGTGGTCAAGAATCCATTCCAGGCCAAGATGTACTATTTGAACGCTATGACGCGCGCGCGTAAGTAAGTCAGCCAGAGCAAATACGCCCATTGGCATATAAGTTATATTCATAAACTCATCGAGCGGTTTGTAATAACTTGAAAATTTCGGCACATGTAAAAATAAAACTTCAGGATTCGAATTCATTGAATTGCCTTTCTATTAAGCTATATTCATAATTAATAATATACTGAATATTTTGCCTGACATGTGCCTATTTTACTACATATAAACTAAAATGTCAAATTAGTTTTAATTTTATCTATTACTGCTTAATCCTGTAGCATATAGTTTTATCTATGTGAACGCTTTCGAATGAATCGTGAATATTATTAGTGGTTTCGCCGACGCCGAGAATTAAATAACCATCTGGATTTAATATTTTTTTTATTTTATCAAAAATTTCACGACGCGTGTGAAGATCGAAATATATAAGAACGTGCCTTAAAAATATAACATCCTGCTTCGGCATATCAGGCCACTGGCACACAAGGTTTACCTGCATAAAATTAACCATTTTTTTTATTTCATCTTTTATTTTCCAATGGTCATTTTCATTTCTGAAATATTTAGACAGCATCGATATCGGCATTCCTCGATTTATTTCGATCTGATTATATAAACCTTTTTCAGCTTTTTCTATAACTTCTTTCGATATGTCGCTGGCATATATTTTTATATCCCACTGATAAAAATTATGACTCAATTCATTTATTATCATAGCCAGGCTGTAGGCTTCCTGGCCGGTAGAACACGCCGCGCTCCATATATTTAAACCGCGCTCTAATTTTTTCTTTTCGATTAATTCGGGTATGATAATATTTTTGAAAGATTCGAACGGATGCGAGTCGCGAAAAAATGAAGTTTCATTAGTCGTCATCGCCTCTATCACTTTTTGATGAAAATCGCCGAAACGTTCTAACTTAAGTTTAAGTATCAAATCTTTATAATTGGAAAAACCTTCGTTTTTTAATATAGGCGACAGGCGCGACTCTACAAGGTAACGCTTATCTTCTTCAATCGCTATTCCCGCCTTTTCTTTTAAAAAATATTGTATGTAATTAAAATCTTCACAAATTATATTCATAGCTCACTTATTCAACTCTTTTTATTTTAAAGGCTTACGCCAGGTTTAACTATCTTGCGCTCTGCCTGCCCATATTTATCCGGCTTATTACCTCCGCCGCCAGCTCCTCTAATGGAAGCACGCGGTCCGCGAGATTATTATTCACCACGGCGCCGGGCATTCCCCATACAACGCTTGACTCTTTATCCTGCGCGAAAACATAACCGCCATTTTTTTTAATATGCTCGCAGCCTATTAAACCGTCCTGGCCCATTCCGGTTAAAACTACAGCCAGCGCGTTTTCACCGTAAATATCGGCCACCGTCCTGAATAATACATCAACCGCGGGCCTGCACGAGTTTTCGGGCGGATGCTGGTTTAGTTCTATTTTATAAGAAGCCGCTTCCCTTTTTACTATCATATGATAATCGCCCGGAGCCAGAAATACTTTTCCGGTTTCGATAAAAGAGCCCGAAGCGCCCTCGGCCACATTAAGTCGAGTTTCGACCGAAAGGCGTTCGGCAAGTAATTTTGTAAATTGGGGCGGCATATGCTGTACGATTAAAACGGGAACATCGATTTGCCCGTTAAAACCGGACAGAAATATTTCAAGCGCCTTGGGCCCGCCCGTCGAAACTCCGACCGCTAATATATCGACGCGCGGTGCCTTACGGCGTTTAATTCCATTATGTAATCGATCTAAAAAATCTTTATTGTTGTCGGTATTATTATTGTTATTATTTAAATTCTTATCACCCGCGTTTTCATTAAAATTTTTAACGCCGGTCTGGCTATTTTCACAGGCCTGCTCGCTGACGGGGATCATATTTTTATAAGGAGAATTTTTATTAATTTTAGGCAGTAACTCGATTTTAACGAATTTAAGGGCCTTTTCACTATTATTCATATTATCCGGCTTGACGACGTAGTCTTGAGCTCCATACGCCATAGCGTCCAATATAAGCTCGGCTTCGGCGTCGCAGCCGTCAGAAAGCATTATAACCGGTATATCTATTTTATTCTTCCTGAATTTTTTCAATAAATCCACGCCGCTCATCTCCGGCATATCTATATCGAGCAATATCACATCCGGCTGAGTTAATAACACTTTTGTCCAGCCGATGGAGCCATCCGCCGCGAAGCCGGATATTTCTATATTTTCACATGCTTCGAGCAGGTTGATGATAACCCTTCTATTAACTACCGAATCGTCTATAATGAATACTTTTATTTTAGGCGGCATTTACCTTTCCCCTTAATGTTACGTCTTTATATTTTAAACTGATTAACTAACACTTGAAGCTCGGTAGCCATTTTAGCCAGATCACGCGACGCTTGCAGCGTATCCTTCGAGCCGGCTTCCGTAGATTTAGCCGCGGTAGCTACTACGTCTATATTTTTAGCTATTTCAGAACTGCCGCTTGCCACATCGTTTATATTATGGTTAATTTCATTAGTGGTAGCCGTCTGCTGTTCGACCGCGCTGGCTATCGTATTTTGAAAATCGTTGATCTGGTTTATTATACCGGTTATCTGGCCTATGGCATCCACCGAATTTTTAGTGTCCTGCTGTATGGTCTCTATTTTGCGGCTTATATCCTCGGTGGCCTTCGC